>DASPQQ010000282.1:0-34209 GCA_035624885.1 Bryobacteraceae bacterium
CCTGCTGCTGTTGCTGGATCGCCTGCTGCAGCGACTGGAGCTGTTGCTGCTGAGCCGCCAGCTGCGCTTTCAGTTTTGCAATTTCGTCATTCTGTGTTGTTGCGTCGTCCGCTGCGCCGAGCAGCCCGGCTCCCACCAGCAGCGATGCCAGAAGGAACGGGGTCCGGCGAAAGGACAGTTTGCCTGAATACATTTAGTTCTCCCTTTTGAAGTCCCGGCGAGATGCTTCCGGGCGTAAAGCTATCGCGATCCGATTGATCCCGGTCCCCTGAATTGACCGGCCGTCGTCACGCGAGCCTTCAGTTTAGGGAGTTTTCTGGAGAAAACTGATGACAACAAGGTGAAGAAAGTGTTACGAGAATTAACCAGATTGTAGCGTCGGGAATTTTCCGAGGGACTTAAGTACCGGTCAGCAGGTCCTCATGGTGGTGCCGCACGTCGACTCCCTTAATAAGGAAGAGAACGTCCTCGGCGATGTTGGTGGCATGATCGGCTACGCGCTCCAGGTTGTGCGCGATGAAGATCATGTCGAACGCCGTCCCCGCCGGCGCCTTGCCGTCCTCCAGCATGCCGAGCAACTCGCGATAGACCGAATCCTTCAGGTCGTCCACCTCGTCGTCCGTCTGCAGCACCTGCCGCGCCAGCCCTTCGTCTCTCTGCACGAACGCGTCGAGGCTCTTGCGCACCATCGACTCCACCGTCCTCGACATGTGCGGCACGTCCACCAGAGGTTTGATCTGCGGACGCGAAAGCAGAGAAATGGAACGCTGCGCGATGTTGACCGCCAGATCCCCCATGCGTTCGAGGTCGCTGTTGATCTTGATCGCCGCCGTGAGGAACCGCAGGTCCTTTGCCACAGGCTGGTGCAGCGCCAGCAGCCGCGTCGCGAAGCCGTCAATCTCGATATCAAGCTGGTTGATCCGCTCTTCCGCTTCCCAGATGTTGGCCATCAGGGTCTCGTTGCGATCCACAAGCGACCGGATGCTGCTGTGAATGGACGTCTCGACAAGACCGCCCATCTCCAGAATCTTGTTCTCCAGTTCCCCGAGCTCCGTGACGAAAGGGCGCATGCTTCTGTTAGAAGCAAGATAGCAGTTTCGAAGGCGAAATGCGTAGCCTTATTTCAAGCGAGGGTGTCGATGGTGCCCGGGCGGCTCGCTTCGAAAACGGCAATCGCCGGTTCCTGCTTCAGAATCCAGCCCAGTTCGTCGGTTCCCTGCAGCATGCAGGTCTTCGCGAACGGATCGACCGGAAACTCGACTTTCGTCCCGTCCGGCAGCGTCAGCGTCTGCGACGCCAGATCGACGTGCACCGTCGCGTCTTCGGGCAGCGCGAACAGCTTCGCATGCACGTCGGCCGGAACGGTAATCGGGAGCAGAGAATTCTTCAGGGCATTGTTTTTGAAGATGTCCGCGAAGGAAGTGCTGATCACCGCCCGGAAACCGAACTGGGTCAGCGCCCAGGGCGCATGCTCGCGCGAGCTGCCGCAGCCGAAGTTGTCGCCCGCCAGCAGAATCTCCGCGCCCTCGGCGCGCGGCGTGTTGAGGATGAAATCCGGTTTCGGACTGCCCTCCGCATCATAACGCCAGTCATAGAAAAGCTGCTTGTCGAGCCCCACTTTCGAAGTCGTCTTCAGAAAGCGCGCCGGAATGATCTGATCGGTATCGATATTGTTCGTGGCGATCGGCACCACGCGGGAGCTGAATGGAGTAAAGGCTTTCACAGTAAGGTCCTCACATCGGTGACCACGCCGGTTATGGCGCTGGCCGCGGCCGTCATCGGCGAAGCGAGGAACGTCCGCCCGCCCTTGCCCTGCCGGCCTTCGAAGTTCCGGTTGCTGGTCGAAACACTGTATTCGCCCGGGCTCAACTGATCGCCGTTCATCGCGATGCACATCGAGCAGCCCGGTTCGCGCCAGTCGCAGCCGGCGGCCCTGAAGATCTCCGGGAGCCCTTCGGCAATCGCCTGCCGCTTCACGTCCATCGAACCCGGCACCACCATCACCCGCACATTCGGATTCACCTTGCGGCCCTTCAGAATGCTCGCCGCCGTCCGCAGATCCGAGATGCGCGAATTGGTGCAGCTGCCGATGAACACCACGTTGACCGGATGCCCCACGATCGGCTTGCCCCCTTCGAGCCCCATATAAGCCAGCGCCTTGGCCAGCGATTCCCGCTCGAGCGGATCCGCCACCGACGCGGGTTCCGGAATCGGGCTGTTGATCGGCACGCCCATCCCCGGGTTCGTGCCCCAGGTGATCATCGGCTCGAGGCTGTCGCCGTCGATCGTGATCTCGCGATCGAACTTCGCGCCGTCGTCGGTCGGCAGCTTGCGCCACCGCGCGAGCGCCGCATCCCAGTCCGCGCCCTTCGGGGCGAAGTGCCGCCCGGCCAGATACTGGAACGTCGTGTCGTCCGGCGCAATCATGCCCGCGCGCGCGCCGCCTTCGATCGACATGTTGCAGATCGTCATGCGCGCTTCCATGTCGAGCGCGCGAATCGCCGGACCGGCATATTCGAGCACCGTGCCCGTGCCGCCGCCGATCCCGATCTTCGCGATCAGCGCCAGAATGATGTCCTTCGCCGAAACGCCTTTCTTCAGCGTTCCGGTCACCGTGCAGCGGAACGTCTTCGAAGGCCGCTGCAGCAGGCACTGCGTCGCCAGCACGTTCTCCACTTCGCTCGTGCCGATCCCGAAGGCCAGCGCGCCGAACGCGCCATGCGTCGCCGTATGGCTGTCGCCGCAGACCACCGTCATGCCCGGCTGCGTCAGACCCAGCTCCGGCCCGATCACGTGCACAATTCCCTGATGCGTCGACTTCACGCCGTAGCAGGGAACGCCGAAATCCCTGCAGTTCTGTTCGAACTGGGCGAGCTGCTTCGCCGCGATCGGATCCATAATCGGCAGCGACCGGTCCGTCGTCGGAATGCTGTGATCCACCGTGCCCACTGTCAGATCCGGACGGCGAACCTTCAGCCCGCGATCCCGCAGTCCCTGAAACGCCTGCGGCGACGTGACTTCATGCACCAGGTGCAGATCGATATAAATCAACGCCGGCGCGCCCGGTTCCTCATGGACCAGGTGCGACTTCCATACCTTCTGGCTGAGTGTTAAATTGCCTGACAAACTGCTTCTCCTGTTTCTTCCGTGGTGGCCGGCGTCCCTTTCGGCTTCAGATCCGCCGTGACGCGTCCACTGTTCAGCACCGTTTCCATGGCCCGGTTCACCGCCGCGGCCTCTTCCATGAGACCAAAGCTGTATTCCAGCATGGCCGCGACCGACCCGATGGCTCCAAACGGATTGGCCTTGTTCTGCCCCGCGATATCCGGCGCCGAGCCGTGCACCGGTTCATAAAGTCCCGTCCATGCGCCGCTCGGCCGTTTCGCCCCGATCGACGCCGAAGGCAGCATCCCGATCGACCCGGCCAGCACCGCGCCTTCGTCGCTCAGAATATCGCCGAACATGTTCTCCATCACGAGCACGTCGAAGCGCTTCGGATTGAGCACGAGCTGCATCGCGCAGTTGTCGACCAGGATGTGATCGAGCTCCACATCGCTGTAATCCTTCGCCACATCGACCACCACCCTGCGCCACAACTGCGACGTCTCGAGCACGTTCGACTTGTCCACCGACGTCAGCTTCTTCCGCCGCTTGCGCGCCAGCTCGAAACCCATGCGCGTCACGCGGTCGATCTCGGCCCGCGTGTACGTCATCGTGTTCGTGCCGCGCTCTTCCGGACCCTCGCCTGAAATGCCGCGCGGCGTCCCATAATAAAGACCGCCCGTCAGCTCGCGCACGATAATCATGTCCACGCCGTCGATCAGATGATTCTTGAGCGGCGAGGAGTCGAGCAGAGCCTTGTAGCTCCTGACCGGCCGCAGATTGGCGAACACGCCCATCGTTTTGCGGATTTTCAGCAGGCCGATCTCCGGCCGCTGGCTCGGCGGCGCGTTATCGAACTCGGGCAGCCCCACCGCGCCCATCAGCACGGCGTCGGCCTCCATGGCGAGCTTTTCCGTCTCGGCCGGGAAGGGAGTTCCTGTTTTGTGGATGGCGATCCCGCCCAGCAATCCCTCGTGGATATTCAGCCTGTGATTCCACTTCTCGGCGACGACGCGAAGCACACGTAGTGCGGCGCCGGTGACTTCGGTTCCAATCCCGTCACCGGGCAGCGCAAGAATGTTCAGATTCAACCTTTAGTCTCCAGTAGTAGCAGCGAGTGCCTGCTGGCTGCGCCGGGCGAGTTCCGCGATCTCGGCGTCCATCAGGCCTTTCTTATTGTCCGCCAGGGCTGTCATTTCCGCGTAAACGTAGTCGAGTTCTTCCTTCGAAAGGTTGAACCCGAGCGACTTCACGCGTTCGCTCAGAGCATGCCGGCCGCTGTGCTTGCCGAGCACCAGCTTGTTCTGCGGAACCCCCACGGACTTCGGTTCAATGATCTCGTACGTCGTGCGCTCCTTGAGCACGCCATCCTGATGGATGCCCGCCTCATGCGCAAAAGCATTGGCGCCCACAATCGCCTTGTTCGGTTGCGGTCCGAACGTGATTACCGACGCCAGCATCTGGCTCGCCGGATAGAGATGTTCGGTGTGGATGCCGGTGGTGAAAGGGAAACGGTCATGCCGCGTCTTCATCACCATCACGATCTCTTCGAGCGAACAGTTGCCCGCGCGCTCGCCGATCCCGTTGATCGTGCACTCCACCTGGCGCGCGCCCGCCCGCACCGCCGCGAGCGAATTCGCGACCGCCAGACCCAGATCGTCATGGCAATGCACGCTGACAATCGCCGTATCGCCCAGAGCCTTTACTACCCGGCCGATGATCTCGGAATACTCATCCGGCGTCGAATACCCGACCGTATCCGGAATGTTGACCGTCCGCGCCCCGGCCGCTACTACGGCCCTGGAAATCTCTTCGAGGAATTCCGGGCTCGTCCGCGCCCCGTCTTCGGCTGAAAACTCGACGTCATCCACATAGGTGCGCGCCAGTTCCACCGCCGCGACCGCGTCTTCCAGCACTTCCTGCTGGGTCTTCTTGAGCTTGTATTTGAGATGGATGTCGCTGGTCGCAATAAAAGTATGGATGCGCGGCCGCCGCGCCTTCTCGAGTGCTTTGGCGGCGCGCTCGATATCCAGTCTGGTTGTCCTGGCGAGCGCCGCCACCTGCACCCACGGGTATTCCCGGCTCACCGCGTCCACAGCCTCGAAATCGCCCTGTGAGGCGATCGGAAAACCGGCTTCAAGGATATCCACCCCAAGATCCACCAGCTTTCCCGCCATTTTCAGCTTCTCGGGTACGGTCATGCTGCATCCGGGAGATTGTTCGCCATCCCGGAGTGTCGTGTCGAAGATCCAGACGCGATTGTTCATAAGTTGGAAGGTACTCCAATTCCAATTATCGGGAGGGTAGCCAGAATAAGGCAAATTTATTTTGTTAGCAGTTTGGATTAGATGAGTTTATGGTCGACAGCGTCGAGCCGCTTACCGCCCGTTCGCCTGCAGCTCATGATGCACCACGCAGGATGTCTCAAGCGGCACGCCATCCTGAAACCGCACCTTCAGCAGCACCTGGTAGTACCGCGGCATTTCTTCCGAAGGCTTCCTCAGGCTCGCCACCATCTCCCGCGCCGACGCCGGCTCCGTAAAAGCCGACACCGCCCGGGGATCCGGCTCACCAGACTCCACGTCGTCGCCGTATCGGACGTCCCGTCATCCTGATACACATCGAGTTCATTCGGCCGCCGGTTCACGTTGCGAATGCCCACTCCCGGCTCGGCGTAGAAATCCGCCTTCGGCGACGCCAGAACCTTGCCCAGAATGAAACTCGAGTTCGCCCCTCCCAGCGTGCCGTAATAAACCGTCTGCTGTGGCTTGACTCCGAGCGATTTCGATAGCGTCGAGATCGCGGCCGATTTCGCGATATCCTCGCGATGGTTCACCTTCTCGTCGCGGAAGATCCCGAATCCCGGGATTTCGACGAACATGGGCGCCGAGATCGAAATCACCAGCGCCCGTGGCGAATCGACCAAGGGTCCCCAGATCGCCGCCACCTCCGGCGTCCATTCGGAGACATTCGGCGCGAAGCAGCGCATCCGTCCGGTCTTCCATCCGCAGCCGGCCGGTCGCGTAAACCGCCCACGCCGTCACCGCGACCACGCACCCGGCGAGGAGCGGCACGAGCCACCGGCCCGCCGCCCGCAGTCCCGGCGTCTCCCTTGTTTCCACCTGGGAATCCGGCCCGGCCCCACTCCGCAGGCGAGCCTGAAAACTCAGCTTGTAGTGACCCTTCGGCAACTCGACCACGACCGGATCGTCTTTGCCCGCGCCCAGGTAGTACTCGGCCAGCTTCTGCCGCAGGCGCCCCGCCTCGATCCGCACGTCGGCTTCGATCAGAAGCTGAGCCAGTCTCAGATCGTTGCCGCCGTCAACTACCTCAACGCCAACTGGGCCGGCAAGACCGACGCGCACGGCAACGTCTTTCGACCTCTCCATTCGGCTCCGGCGGCACTCGTGCCATGCAGGTCGGGGGACGCTTCACGTTCCAGCGTCCTCTTTCAAGCCACTGCGTGCCGGGCTTCGGCCAACCCCCTGCAGGCCGAAGCCCGTTTTTTTTTCATTCATCATTCACCTGACTCGGAATAGAATGGGAACTCGTCCATGAGCCAGCCGCAACCCGACCACATCCTGCAGACCGGCCTCGCCTTCTGGCCTTCGAAAACTCTTCTGAGCGCGGTCGAGATGGAGCTCTTCACCGAACTCGCAAAGCACCCCGAAGACCTTGCCAGCCTGCAGGGCCGCCTCGGCCTGCACCCGCGTGCCGCGCGCGATTTTCTCGACGCGCTCGTCGCCCTCGGATTTCTCGAGCGCCGCAACGGCGTCTACTACAACACTCCCGCGACGGACCTCTTCCTCGACAAGCGCAAGCCCTCTTACATCGGCGGCATTCTCGAGATGGCCAATCACCGGCTTTATCCCTTCTGGGGCAGTCTCACGGAAGCGCTGAAAACCGGCCTCCCGCAGAACGAAGCCAAAACAGGAGCTCCGGACCTCTTCACGGAGCTCTACGCCGATCCCGCCCGCCTCAGGCAATTCCTCAAGGCCATGACCGGCGTCAGCCACGGCGCCAACCTTGCCATCGCGCAGAAGTTCCCCTTCGCGCGCTACCGCACTGTCGCCGATGTCGGTACCGCTCAGGGCGATCTCATCGTTCAGGTCGCGCTCGCCAATCCGCACCTTGCAGGCACCGGCTTCGATCTCCCGCAGGTCGGTCCGATCTTCGAAGACTACGTCGCCCTCAACGGCCTCACCGGCCGCGTGAAGTTCTCACCCGGCAGTTTCTTCGACCACCCTCTGCCCAAAGCCGATGTCGTCATGATGGGCCACATCCTCCACGACTGGAACCTCGAGATCAAGCAGATGCTCGTCCGCAAAGCATACGAAGCCCTGCCTGAAGGCGGCGCCTTCATCGTCTACGAATCGATCATCGACGACGATCGCTCTCAGAACGCCTTCGGTCTCATGATGAGCCTGAACATGCTGGTCGAAACCCCCGGCGGTTTCGACTACACCGGGACCGACTGCGCCGGCTGGATGAAATCCGCCGGCTTCCGCGAAACCCGCGTCGAGCACCTCGTCGGCCCGGATTCGATGGTGGTGGGGATCAAATAGAACGGCGCGCTTAAACGTCCGCCAGCGCCGCCACCTTCTCGAGCAGCGCCACCGGATCCTTCCCCGGCGACGGGTCGTACTCATGCGCCACATAGCCGGTATACCCGAGATCGGCGATGCTGCGGAAGATGAAGCTGTAATTCAGCTCCTGATTCTCATCCATCTCATGCCGCCCCGGCACTCCGGCCGTATGGAAATGCCCGATCAGCGGGAACACGCTTTTGATGTTCTCGACCACGTTCCCGTCCATGATCTGCACATGGTAGATGTCGAACAGAATCTTCACCCGCGGTGAATTGACCTTCGACACCACATCCGCCACCCACCCGAGGTGATTGCCGATCTGATCCACGCGCCCGATCGCCGGATTCGTGTATTTATCGTTCATCACCTCGACGCAAAGGTTCACGCCCTTTTCCTCCGCGTGCCCCTTCATGCGGTTCAGAAAGGCCAGCGCATTCGCCGTCCCCTCCGCGATCGAAAGCCCCTTCTTCTGCCCGCCCGCGATCAGAATGCTAGGGACGCCGTTGGCCGCGCACTGATCAATGAACGCCTCGAGCGACTGCGCCATGCTGTCGTGCATTTCCTTATGGATGATGCCGTTCTCGATCGACACCCCGCCGCCCGAGCCGATGCAGCACATCAGCCCATACTTCTTCAGCGCGGGCCACTGCGCGGGCGGCACCATATCGAACCCGGCCGCGCCCAGCCGCTGGCCGACCTGAAACATCTCCTCGTTTGACAGCTTCGATCCGGCGAGCGAGCGCGTGAAGAACGACTGTTTAATACGCCCCTTGCGGGCGATACGGGCCGGAGAAGAGGAAGTCTGCCCGGAAGCGGTAGCGACGGCGGCCGAGGCCAGCGTGGTCAGCAGGTGTCTGCGATTCATGCAGGGGATTATAACGAAGATCCGGCACTCGAAAGCGGCTTCCGCCGCCTGGGCGACAATGAGGATGTGCCAGACACCCGAACGTGGCGGGCGTTCTGACGGCAATGTCTACCGCCGCCGAAGATCCCTTCGATCTCGCCCGCTTCGTCTCCGCTCAGGAGCCGCTGATGCGGGAGGTGCTTGCCGAACTCTCCTCCGGCCGCAAAACCAGCCACTGGATGTGGTTCATCTTTCCGCAGCTGAAAGGCCTCGGCTTCAGCGCGATGGCCGGCTATTACGGGATCGCCTCGCGCGCCGAAGCGGAAGCCTATCTCCGCCATCCCGTCCTCGGCCCGAGGCTCATCGAGTGCACGAAGCTCGTCAACAGCGCGAATACTCATTCCGCCGGACAAATCTTCGGCGACATCGATTCTCTGAAATTCCGCTCCTCGATGACCCTCTTCGCCGCCCTCGGTCCCGGGACTCCTGTCTTCGCCGAAGCTCTCGAGAAATACTTCGGAGGCAAGCCGGATTCGCGCACGCTCGATCTCCTCAGCCGGCCCCCTGCGCCATCATAAGCCGGCGACCTCGCGCAGGGCACTCCCGTCTCCACGCTTTTCCGCAGCCGGCCCATCTATGAAGTCGCCAACCTGCTCGGCTTCGGCGCCTCCACGCTCGGCAACCATGAATTCGATTACGCCTGGAAGCGCGTCCAGGAGTTCGCGCGCATCCCGCATTTCCCGGTCGTCTCCGCCAACGTTGTGGACGCGCAGGGCAGGCCGATCACCGGCAAACCGGACGTCATCCTCCACCCGGCGGCTTGCGCGACGCCGTCATCGACTGGATCCGCAGAAAGAACCGCGTCCCCTGATCAGTTCGCCCCGACCCTCACGTATCCCCGCATCTCGAGATTCACCAGCGTCGTCAGGGCCCACAGATCCAGTTCAATCTCCGGCTGTATCGTCTTCGGGTCGATCTTGTTGGCCAGCACCGCCTGTCCGCACACACGGAAATCGACACCGGCCTTCGCCAGTTCGCGAATCAAGGGGATATTGGGGTTGTCATGCCCTTCGTAGCGCGCCCGGAACGCCTCATTGTTGAGCACGATGGGCGTCCCGCCCTGATGCATCACGACCGCGATCTTCCGGTGATCGGCCGGCACGCCGTTCTTCGCCAGCGTATTCACGAAGCGCGCAATCGCCGTCAGCGTCGGATTGACCTGATCGATCTTGTCTGCTCCCTTCGCAATGTCGAACACGACCTTATAGGTCATGTTCGGATCGGGCAGTTCCTTCGCGCCCGCGATATCCTTCGCCACAGGCGCATCCGGCACCGGCAACGTCTGCGCCTGCGCGGCGAAAGCGGCAATCAGTATGAGAAGCGTCTTCATTGGCCACCTGCCTTGTTCAGCCGAAGCGCGTCGAGGAGCGCTCCGGTCTTCACATTGTCGTCCTTGACGAAAATCTCCATCACCGCCGCGGGCGTCGTCCCCACGTTGCGGAACCCGTGCGGCGTTCCTTTCTGCATGAAGAAAGCCTGGCCTTCCGCGGCCATCACGGGTTTCGCCGAGCCGATCGTCACTTCGAGCTTCCCGCTGAGCGCGACCCACACGTGATATTTCACGTCCTCATGGGTGTGCACGCTGCGCACGGCGCCCGGTTGCAGTTCCACCCTCGATACCCGGATCTCCGGCCGATCGATCAGCCGCACCGGTGTCACACCCGGATCCGGACTCTGCGCCAGCGCCGCTGCCGCCATCATTGCCGGAAGAAAAACATGCATTCGCATCGCTTGCCTCTCAATAACTGTTGAAGTGTGTGAAGTCCCGAATATCCCGGCGCACCCGCGGCATCCGGACCGGCTCAGCCGCATAGCCCAGCCGGAACGAAAACGCAATCCGCAGTGCGCGCGGAATCTTCAGCAGCCGTTTGATTTCCGTCTCGGCCGGCGGCGCGCTCAGCGAACTGACGATATGCACCGCGATCCCGAGCGATTCCGCCATCAGCCAGATATTCTCCATCACGCAGCCGAGGCTGATCGCGCCGAGAAAATCGTTCTGCGATGCAGGCGCGCGCCGCTTCGGGTCGTACAGCACAATCCCCAGCGCCGAACTCGATTCGATCTGCCGCTCCTGAAAACCGCTGCGGTCCACGCTGCGGATCTCCTTCGGCGTCGCGTCCGGCTTCAGCCATTCCGGCGGAAACGTCGCCGCCAGAATCCCCACCTTTTTCGCCTTCAGCTCCGCTTCCGAAAACGAAAGCTGCCGGTAGTTCTCGCGCACAAACGTCACCGAGACCGGATTGTGAATCTGGCTGATGCGCATGAGCAGATCGCGATCCTCCACCATCACGATCTCGAAGTTCTGCATGTTGTGCGCTGTCGGCGCCCATCGCGCGGCTTCGAGAAGCTGATTGAGATCGCGTTTCGGAATGCGCCGCGCGGGATCGAACAGCACTCTCGCCGAGCGGCGCCTGCGCATGATCTTCAGAAGGTCAGACATAATCTCCTTTCACAATCGACCCGTAGCGGTGATGCAGATACGTCACCGCCTGTTCGCGCAAATAATGCCGCAGTTCGATCCTGCCGTCAAGCGAAAGCGGCGCCTCGATCACCAGCGTATGAGCAGCATTGGCCCGCTCACGCGCCTTGCGCGAAAGCGGACGGAACGCGCGCACCCGCTCACAAGCCCCGATGCGTTCGAGAAACGCGTCCTCTGATTCCTCGCACACCACCGCCGGCACGCCGCAGATTTCAGCCGCCTTCAGCGCGAGCGCCGCATCCGCGCGATCCTCCTTCGCCGCCACACGAATCAGGACATTCCGCACCGGCCGGTAGCGGAACACGTTACTCTCCCCGAGGACCTGGCTCGGATCCTGCTCGCGGCTGAAGTACTCCCGCCACGCCGCCGCATACGAATCCGCTCCCGATCCTCTCTCCCACCGGCACAGGTTGAAAACGTAATTCGGTCCACCAGCCTTCGCCGCTCCGAACACGCTCTTCTTCCATCCGCCGAACGGCTGCCGCCGCACAATCGCTCCCGTAATGCCGCGATTGATGTAAAGATTCCCGGCCTCGATCTTCTCCTTCCATAAAGCAATCTCGCGATCGTCGAGCGATTGCAAGCCGCTCGTCAGCCCGAACTCCGCATCGTTGACAATCTCAATCGCATCGGCAAAATCCCCCGCGCGCATCAACCCCAGCACCGGGCCGAAGCATTCCGTCCGGTGATACCAGGACCCGCGCTTCACTCCCATGCGAATCCCCGGCGACCACAGCCGCGCGTTCCCGTTCACCATGCGCGGCTCGAGCAGCCAGCTCTCGCCTTCATCGAGTCGGGCAAGCCCGCGCAGCAAAGCCTCGCCCGGCTCCCGAATCACCGGTGTCACCACGCTCCCGAGGTCCCACGCCTCGCCCACCGCGAGACTCGCCGCCGCGTCGCGCAGCCGGTTCAGAAAAGACGCGCTGTCGTAAACCTCCGCTTCGAGCACCGCCAGACTTGCCGCCGAACACTTCTGTCCCGCGTGTCCAAACGCGCTGCGCACCAGATCCCTGATCGCCTGATCGCGATCCGAAAGCGCCGTCACGATGATGCTGTTTTTCCCGCTCGTCTCCGCGATCAGATGCAGCTCCGGCTTCCAGTTCTTGAACAGCCGCGCGGTCTCATAGCTGCCGGTCAGAATCACCGTGCTCACCCGCGCATCGGTCACCAGCGATTGCCCCGCCGCGTCATCCGTCGTCGGCAGAAACTGCAGCACTGGACCGGGAATGCCCGCGTCCCACAAACACATGCACAGGTGCCAGCCCGTCAGCACCGATTCGGGCGCCGGTTTCAGAATCACCGTATTCGCCGCCATCAGCGCCGCCAGCACGCCGCCCGCCGGAATCGCCAGCGGGAAATTCCACGGCGGCGTCACCAGCACCGTGCCCACCGGCTCATGCCCGCCTTCCGCCATGCCGTCGAACGCGCGCGCATAGTAGTTTGCGAAATCGATCGCCTCGCTCACTTCCGGATCGCCTTCGCTCGGGCTCTTGCTCGTATCGCGCATCATCACGCCGATGAGTTCGCCGCGCCGCTCCGCCAGAATCTCGGCCGCGCGCACCAGCGACCGCCGCCGCTGCGCCACGCTCGTCGCGCCCCACTCCGCCCGCGCCGCGACCGCCGCGTCGAGGGCCATCCCGATCTCGCTCGCCGTCGCCACAGCATACCGGTAACCCGCCCGCCCGCTGCCATACAGATTCGGCGTGAAGAGCGTGCCATCGATCCCGAGAGGAATATCAGGGATCTCCGCATCCTTCCAGCGCGCGACGAAGCCGCGAACCCACGCCTGGTTATGCGGCAAAGCCCAGTCCGTGTCGGGCTCGTTATGAAACGGCGCATCGGCGTCGAAGCGCCGCACTTCCGTATTCCGGTCCTGTGTCCGCCGCGGCGCCGAAGAGATGCGATCGCGATTCGCCACCGCCGCGAGAAACGCGTCTTTCTGCGCCTCCCATCGCGCATCCCCCACCGTCATGCCGAAAAGATCGTGCAGAAAATTGCCTTCCGCCGCATTCTCGTCGAGCCGCCGCAAAAGATACGAAATCGCGCTGCGAAAATCCTCGCGTGTTACCACCGGCGCATAGAGCAGAATCCCGCCCGCCGCCTTCTTCACCGCGCGCGCCCCGGGATTCGCCATCCCCTCCAGCATCTCGATCCCGGCGAACTGCTCCACGCCGTTCCGGCGCCGCAGCAGAATCGCCCACGCCACGTCGAACAGGTTGTGGCTCGCAATTCCCGCATGCACGGCGCGCGCATGCTCCGGCTCGAGCGCCCACGCGACCATCCGCTTGTAATTCGCATCCACCTCGGCCTTCACGGGAAACGTGGCCTCCGGCCATCCGTGCAGCGCCGCTTCCACCCGCTCCATCCCGAGATTCGCGCCCTTCACAATCCGCACCTTGATCGGAGCCCCGCCCGCGGCCACGCGCCGCATCGCCCACGCCGTCAGCTCCTTCTGCTGCTCATGCGAATCCGGCAGATAAGCCTGCAGCACAATGCCCGCATGGAAGGGCTGAAACTCCGGCTCTTCCAGCGTCCGCCGGAAGGCATCGATCGTCAGATGCAGGTCCCGATACTCTTCCATGTCGAGATTCACGAACGCCGGCATGGACCGCATCGCCGCGCGATACAGTTCCCGCAGCCGCTTCCGGATCGCCTCCACGCTGGTCTCATAATCGAGCAGATTGATCTGGCTGAGCACCGAAGAGATCTTCACCGACACGTAATCCACATCCGGCCGCTCGATGAGCCGGATATAAGATTCCAGGCGCGCCTGCGCCTCTTCCTCGCCAAGAATGGCCTCGCCGAGCTGATTCAGATTCAGCCGGATCCCTTCCCGGCGCCGCTTCTCCAGATGCGCCCGCAGCGCATGCTCTTCGCCGGACAGAATCACCGCGCGGGTCTTACGCCGCAGCCGCGCCATCACAGCCGGCACCACGATGCCGGGCAGCACCGGCCCCGCCACGCCGGCGAGCCACATCGCCCGGCGTTCCCAGCCCGAAAGATACCTGGGAATCCCGTAGGTCCGGATCAGAAACCGAAGCTGATCCGCGATGCGCGCCGGCTGGTCGCTGCGGAACACCTGATCGCTCATCGCGATGGTGAGCGCGCGCCCGCGCGGATCGGACATCAGCCGCGCCAGTTCGAGCGAACGGGCCCGCTCGTCCGCCGTCTCCGTCCTTGCCGCCTCGGTCAGCAGCGTGGCCGCCAGGCTCGCCGCCTCGTTCGCCAGTCCAGTCTCGTCGGGCAGGGGATGGCCTCCGACGGCCATCGTCGCACGCTTCCGCGCTCCGCCGCGGTCCGGGCCGGCCCGCTATACTGCCCACGTGACCACTTTCGCCGACGTCGCGAAGGCCCGCGCCTCGTACAAAATTTTCCGCGAAGCCATGAACGCCGGCCGCGAAATCATGCGCCGCGCCGGCGTCGTCGAGCCTCCCGAGGTTCCCGACTTCGACACCGTCTTCCGCCGCATAACGCCCGAGCTGAAGCAGGAACTCTATGCCGCGCTGAACCAGACCGGATCCACCGCTCCCGCCGACGTCATCCGTCTCTGGCAGCCCTTCGTCCGCCGCGCTTTCATGAAAGGCTGAAACCCGCGGGCCGCGGTTCAGCCCTGAACTTCCAGATCGCGATCCGGACTCGCGGCAATCCTCGCGCGGATCTCGAGCCCGCTCTCGCCATGGACGCCCGCCACCGGGACGATGCATCCCTCCGACGCTTCGCCCGGTTCGGCCACGCTGTCGGCGTGAATCAGAAAGCCGCTGCGCCCGTGCATCCGGGTTTCCGCGTCCGGATTGAGGTGCATCGTGTATTGCCCGCGATGCGGATCGTCGTACGCGGGCCCGATCGTGTACTTTCCCGCCGGCAACGGTCCGAAATTTCCCGCGCCGAGCGAACCCATCGGCGCGCTGCAGCATTCCGGATTGTTTTTGCCTGTGCCTCGCCCCGCGTAACCGGTCGCCGCCGGCTGCCCGTCCAGCGAGAGCTGGCCCGTCGAAATCACAAAGCACCAGCTCATGATCCCTGGATCATACCGCTTCCCGCGCCTGCTGCCGTGCTCTGATAGTGGTTCGGGCCAATGGCAGCCTTTCCCGAACAGATCGACAGGCAGCGGTTTCGCTCCGCTCTTCGCTTCATCGTCTGTCTCGGCGTCGTCAGTCTCTTTGCGGACGTGACCTACGAAGGCGCCCGCAGCATCATCGGCCCGTACCTGCGCGACCTCGGCGCTTCGCCCTTCGAGGTCGCTCTCATCGCGGGCGTCGGCGAAATGCTCGCCGCCGGCCTCCGCTTCTTCTCCGGCCGCCTCGCCGACCGCACCCGCGCTTACTGGACCCTCACCTTCCTCGGCTACGCCACCAACGTCATCGCCGTGCCCGCGCTCGCGCTCGTTCCCACCTGGCAGGCCGCCGCCATCCTTGTGATCGCCGAGCGCACCGGCAAAGCCCTCCGCGGCCCGGCGCGCGACGTTCTCCTCTCCGGAGCCACCGAAGACGTCGGCCACGGCTGGGGCTTCGGTCTCCACGCCATCATGGACCAGACCGGCGCCGTCATCGGACCGCTTCTCATGGTCGCCGCGGTCGCCCGCTCGCACCACTTCGGCCCCGGCTTCCTCTGGCTCGTCTTCCCGGCCATCGGAACTCTTCTCGCGCTCTTCTCCGCGCGCATCCTCAATCCGCAGCGCTCCAATCCCGTCATCAAGACGTCCGGCTCTCAGCCACTCCCGCGCGTCTTCTGGCTCTACATCGCCGCCGCCGGCCTGCTTGCCTGCGGCATGATCGACTTCCCGCTCCTCGCCTATCGTTTCCAGAGCTCCGGCGTCGCCACCGAAGCCGCGATCCCGCTGCTCTACGCCGCCGCCATGGGCGTCAACGGCCTCACCGCGCTCCTCTTCGGCAGACTCTTCGATCGCTTCGGCCTCGGCGCGCTCACTCTCGGAACCCTGATCTCGCTGCTCTCTCTCCCGCTCGGTTTTCTCGGCGGACCCGTGGCCGCCATCGCCGCCGTCGGCTGCTGGGCCACCGGACTCGGCGCGCAGGACGCCTGCCTCCGTTCCGGCATCGCCACCGTCGTCTCCATGAACAAACGCGGCGCCGCCTTCGGCGTCTTCAACGGCGTCTTCGGCGTCGCCTGGTTTCTCGGCAGCGCCGTCATGGGACTGCTCTACGCATACTCTCTCCCCGCACTCGTCTTCTTCGGAGCGGCCGCTCAATTCGCCGCCGCCGCCTTTTTCTTCCGTCTCCGCACGCAACTCGCTCCGCGCTCCGCGGCGGATTGACGCGCCCGGCCGGCTTGCTCGAAAAACTGTGATATCCTGCCGGGCAAGCAAAAACACAAAGGAGCCATACCGATGAAAAACTTCTCTCTCCCGCTCGTGCTCGCCGGCCTGCTCAGCATCCCTGTGCTGGCCGCCCTCAAACCAGCCGATCAGGCTCCCGACTTCTCCGCCCGCGCCTCTCTTGCCGGCAAGGAATTCGGCTTCTCGCTCGCCGACGCCCTGCAGAAAGGTCCCGTCGTCGTCTACTTCTACCCCTCCGCCTACACCCAGGGCTGCGACATCGAAGCCCACACCTTCGCCGAGCAGAAAGATAAATTCGACGCGGCCGGCGCCACCATCATCGGCGTCTCGGCCGACAGCATCGCGCGCCTCAACCAGTTCTCCGCCGACCCCGATTACTGCGCCGGCAAATTCCCCGTCGCCTCCGACTCCGATCGCAAAATCGCGAGCTCCTACAACCTGAAGACCATGAACCTTCCGGCCGGCATGAAGGACGTGCGCGGCGTCGTGATCGACCACGACTTCATCGAGCGCACCACCTTCGTCATCGGCAAAGACCACAAAATCGTCGCGACCCTCTCGAGCGCCGACGACAAAATCTCCCCCGCCCAGCACGTGCAAAAAGCCCTCGAAATCGTCCAGCAGCTCAACTCGAAATAAAAGTCTGCCTCGCGTTACCCGGCAGAGCCGGCGTTTGGCCCGGGACCGCCGGCTCCGCCGGGAGCCCTGATCCTCCTCGATTCCGCTTGCGCAAAATGACGCAGTTTCCGGGCCTATTGGCGCGTCAGACGCGATTCTTCTGCCCGCCCGGCGCAAAATCGCGAAATACACACCGCGGTTGAGACCTCAAGCGGCTTGCCGCGTGCATACACATCCGCGGGGTGTCATGACCAGAAGCATTCAGCGTCAGCTCGCGGGCTATCTGGCCGCAATTGGCGGCATGATTCTGGTCACGGCCATCTGCTGCCTCCTGCGCGAGCGCATCAACGAAATGACCGTGGCGCTGGCGATGCTGCTGGTTGTGCTCTTCGTCGCCAGCACGGGCATGCGGGGACCGGCGGTGGTCGCCTCCGTCCTCGGCATGCTGCTTCTGAACTATTACTTCCTGCCGCCGATTTACACGTTGACGATCGAAGACCCCAAGAACTGGATCGCGCTGGGCGCTTTCTTCATCACCGTGCTGGTAGCCGGCCGCCTCGCCGGTCACGCCAGGCTGAAAGCGGCGGAAGCAGAGGCGGAGAGACAGGAAGCCAGGCGCGCGGCGGCCGCGACACAACTGCTGGCACGGCTCCAGGCCACCGTCGCGGAACTGGGTCAGGAGGCGCTGCGCAGGGAACCGTCTCAGAAGGTGATGGAGGAAGCCGTCGTCCTGACCGCGAAGACTCTCGGCATCGAATACTGCAAGGTACTCGAGCTGCTGCCGGACGACAAAGAGCTGCTCCTGCGCGCCGGAGTCGGCTGGAAGGAAGGTCTGGTGGGACACGCGACTGTGCCGACGGGTCTGGACTCCCAGGCCGGCTTCACCCTTCTTTCCGAACAGCCGGTTGTGGTCGAGGATCTGCGCACGGAAACGCGCTTCAGCGGCCCGCCTCTGCTTCACGACCACGGCGTGGTGAGCGGCATGAGCGTGATCATCCCGACCAGCGAAGGCCCTTACGGCGTTCTCGGAGCACACACGACGCACCGCCGGACGTTTACGACGGACGAAGTGAATTTCCTGCGATCGGTGGCCAACGTCCTCGGCTCCATGATCGAACGCCGGCGCGACGACGAAGCGCTCCGCAAATCCGGAGAAGAACTTCGCGATCTCTACAACAATGCGCCCTGCGGCTACCACTCCCTCGATAAGGACGGCGTCTACGTTCAGGTCAACGATACGGAACTGTCGTGGCTCGGCTGCACACGCGAGGAAATGATCGGCAAAAAGAATTTCGCCGATCTGCTGACGCCCGAGACTCTCGGGACGTTCCGCGAGAACTATCCGAAGTTCAAGGCGCAGGGCGAGATTCACGACATCGAGTACGATCTCGTTCGCAAAGACGGTACCGTCCTGCCTGTGCTGGTCAGCGCCACCGCCATCACGGATGCGGCAGGCCGCTTCGTCGCGAGCCGCTCGGTCATGTGGGACATCACAGCCCGCAGGCAGGCCGAGATCCGCATCCGGCGGCTCGCCGAACTGCAGGCTGTCGTGGCCGAACTCGGTCAGCAGGCGCTGCGGCGGGAGCCCTTTGAGAAGGTATTCGACGAAGCCGTCGCCCGCATGGCTGAGGTTCTTGCAGTGGACTATGCGCGCGTGCTCGAGTTGCAGCCCTCCGGGGACGCGCTGTTGCTCCGGGCCGGCGTAGGCTGGAAGGAGGGAGTGGTCGGACGCGCCGTCACGGGCGTCGAACCGGATTCCCAGGCGGCCTTCACTCTGGCTTCGAAAGGCCCCGTCATTCTGGAAGACCTCGGAAAAGAGACGCGCTTCCACATTGTGCCCATGTTCGGCGACCCTCCCGTGGTGAGCGGCATGAGCACCGTCATCGGCACCAGCAGAGGACCTTATGGCGTCCTGGGCGTGCACACGCGCCGCCTGCGCACGTTCACGCGCGACGAAGTCAACTTCCTGCGGTCCGTGGCCAACGTTCTCGGCACGATGATCGAGCGGCGTCAGGCCGACGCGCAGCTCTGGCGCGTCAGCCAGGCGCAACGCGTCCTCAGCAAGTGCAATGAGGCTCTGATTCGTGCCACGGAGGAGCCCGGCCTGCTGCAGCAGATCTGTGACGTGATCGTGGAAGAAGCCGGCTACCGCCTCTGCTGGGTGGGCCGCGCCGAGAACGATGAAGCGAAGTCCGTCACTCCGATCGCGCACGCGGGATTCGAAGCCGGTTATCTGGCCACCCTGAACGTCACCTGGGCGGATACGGAGCGCGGCCACGGCCCGACCGGCACCTCCATCCGCACCCGCCAGACGGTCGTGATGAGACACATCGCCAGCGATCCCGCCATGGCTCTCTGGCGCGCCGAAGCCCTGAAGCGCGGCTACGCATCGAGCGTCTCCATCCCGCTCCTCATCGATGCGGAGGTCTTCGGCGCGCTCATGATCTACGCGGCGGAGCCGGAGGCGTTTGCCTCCGAGGAAGTCGTGCTGCTCAGCGAACTCGCCAGCGACCTCGCCTTCGGGATTCAGACTCTGCGCACCCGCGCGCGCATCCAGCTTCTGCTCGACTCAACCGCGGAAGCCATCTGCGGCCTCAATCTCAAAGGCGACTGCACCTGGGTCAATCAGTCCTGCGTGAAGATGCTCGGTTATTCCCGCTCTGAAGATTTTCTCGGAAAGAATCTGCACAGCCTCGTTCACTATGCGCGCGCCGACGGCACACGGGTTCCTCAGGAGAGTTGTTATGCCCACAAGGCCATCCGCGAAGCCGCCAGCGTGCATGTGGACGACGACGTGATGTGGCGCGCGGATGGAACGCCGTTCCCGGTCGAATACTGGTCTCACCCCATGCGCCAGAACGGCACGAATGTGGGCGCCATCGTCACCTTCCTCGACATTACCGAGCGCAAGCGCGCGGCCGAGCTGCAGCTGGCCAATCAGGCCATGAAGCAGGCCCGCGAGCGCGAGATCGAGATCGGCAACAGGATCCAGCAGACCCTCCTTCTCGACCGCCCGCCGCAGGACTTCCCCGGCCTTCGCGTCTCCGCCATCACCATCCCGTCGCAGCGCATCGACGGCGACTTCTACATCTTTCTCCCGCACTCGGAAGGACGCCTGGACGTGATCGTCGGCGACGTGATGGGCAAAGGCGTGCCCGCGGCCCTGCTCGGCGCCGCAACCAAAACCCATTTCCTCCGCGCGCTCAGCGATCTGATGATGATTTCGAAGGGCGGCGCCCCGCCGGAACCGAGAGAGGTCGTCATGCTGGCCCATGCCGAGCTGGCCCGGCATCTGATCGATCTCGACAGCTTCGTGACTCTCGCCTACGCGCGTTTCGACGAAGTGAATCATTCGCTCTCCCTCGTCGATTGCGGGCACACCGGCATCATTCACTGGCACGCCCGGACCCGCCAGTGCGCCATCGTGCATGGCGATAACCTGCCGCTGGGCGTCGAGGAAGGGGAAATCTACGAGCAGCTCTCGCTCCCGTTCCTCCCCGGCGACCTGCTTCTCTTCTTTTCCGACGGAATCACCGAAGCGCGCAACGGCGCGGGCGAGCTTTTTGGCGAGGATCGGTTCCTCGAATGCGTACGCGCCAATGGCGATCTCGATCCGGCGGCGCTGGTTGAAGCCATTCGCAAGGCGGTGTCCACCTTTTCCGGCTCCACCCTGCTGACCGATGACCTGACGCTGGTGGCCGTGCGAATCGAGAAGGTGGAACTCGCCGTCAAGCGCGATGAGATCGAACTCGAAAGCAGCCTCGAAGAGCTTCGCAAAGCGCGCCGGTTCGTGCGCGGCTTCTGCGCGTCTGTCCCGGGTGCGAGACTCGATGAAGAGGCCATCGGCGCTCTGGAACTGGCGGTGAATGAAGCGACCAGCAACGTCATCAAGCACGCCTACCACGGGCGCTCCGATCAATGGATTCATCTGGAGGCCGAAGCGTTCCCGGGTCGCATCGCCATCCGCCTCCACCATTTCGGCGACCCGTTCGATCCGTCCCTGGTTCCGGCCGAGCCTCCCGGACCCCTGAGCGAGTCGGGACGCGGCGCCTGGATTATCCGGCAAAGCGTCGATGAGGTGAAGTACTATCGCGACGAACGCGGGCGGAACTGCGTCGCGCTGACCAAATTCCCCACGCGCGAAAGGAAGCAGGACAGGAGATAACGATGGATATTACGGTCGAGAACGTGGACAGTGTGGCAATCGCCCTTGTGCCCGTGGATGAGCTGGATGCCTCGAACGCGGGCGAATTCAAGCGCGACATGGCTCCCATCCTTGCGGCGCATTCGAAGCTGGCTCTCGATCTGAGCCAGATGCGGTTCATCGACAGTTCGGGCCTCGGAGCCATGCTTTCCTGTCTGAGGCAGTTGAGCGCCAAAGGCGGCGATCTCAAGCTGTGCGGCATGTCGAAACAGGTGCGGGCGCTGTTCGAGCTGGTGCGCATGCACCGCATCTTCGATATCTGCGGCACCAAGGAAGAGGCCGTGCGGGCATTTCAGCCCGCGGTCGAAGCGCCGCATGGATAGTCCGGTGGTACAGGCGCCTGAAACAGTCGCGTCGCTCGAAGCGGCCATCCGGCGGCACGCGCGCTATTCGCTCGGCAGGCAGTGGGGCGATCTCGGCGCGCGCGACCGCTTCAATGCCGTTGCGCTGGCCGTGCGCGACCGCCTGGTGGACGGGCTCCTCGAAACCGAAGACCGCTTGCGCCGAAGCGGCGCCAAACGCCTCTACTACCTCTCGATTGAATTTCTGATCGGCCGTTCCCTGCGCAACAATCTCAACAATCTCGGCCTTCACGAGGAGTTCCGTGAGGCCCTCGGGAGCCTCGGTGCCAATCTCGATGAAATCGAAGAAACCGAGCCGGACGCGGCTCTCGGCAATGGCGGCCTCGGAAGGCTGGCCGCCTGTTTCCTGGATTCTCTGGCCACGCTGAACATGCCCGGCTTCGGCTACGGCATCAATTACGAATACGGTCTCTTCCGCCAGGAAATCGACAACGGCCATCAGCGCGAGAAACCGGACAACTGGCTGGCGCAGAGCACGCCATGGCAGATCGCCCGCCCGGACGAATCCTGCGTCGTGCCCGTCTATGGCCGCATCGAGCACACCGTCGATCGCCACGGCGGCTACAACCCGATGTGGATGGACTGGAAGGTTCTGATCGGCACGCCGTACGACATGCTGATCCCCGGATACGGAGGCCGCACCGTGAACTACCTGCGCCTCTATTCGGCGCGCTCTTCCCATGACTTCGACATGGGAATCTTCAACGACGGCGATTACTTCCGCGCTGTCCAGCAGAAGATCGCGTCCGAGACGATCTCGAAGGTCCTCTATCCTTCTGACGCCGCCGTCGCCGGTCAGGAACTCCGCCTGGTGCAGGAGTATTTTCTCGTCGCCTGCGCCGTCCGCGATATTGTGCGCAGGTTCGAGCACGCCCATCGGAGTTTCCGCGATTTCTCCTCGAAGGTCGCGATCCAGCTCAACGATACGCATCCGGCCCTCACCGTCGCCGAACTGATGCGCACTCTCGTGGATGAGAAGGACCTCACCTGGGACGAAGCCTGGCGGATCACGCAGGAGACTCTCGGTTACACGAACCACACCCTGATGCCCGAGGCGCTCGAGAAATGGCCCGTGCCGCTCTTTGAATCCGTGCTGCCCCGGCACCTGCAGATCATTTATGAGATCAACCGCCGCGCGCTCGAAGACGTCTCCGCTGCCTGTCCCGGAGACTCCGCATGCGCCGGGCGCATCTCCCTCATTGACGAATCCGCGCCGAAGCAGGTTCGCATGGCCAATCTCGCGATGCTGGGAAGCCATTCGATCAACGGCGTCTCCCGCATGCATTCCGATCTGGTGCGTAGATCGCTTGCGCCCGATTTCTTCCGGCTCTGGCCGGAGCGGTTCAACAACAAGACCAACGGCGTGACGCAGCGCCGCTGGCTGCTCAGCGCCAACCCCGGCCTTGCGCAGCTCATCAGCGGCGCCATCGGCGCGGAGTGGATCACCGGTCTCGACCGCCTGCGCGCCCTCGAGAGCCACGCCGGCGACGAAGCCTTTCAGGCTGAGTTCCGTCAGGTCAAAATCGCCAATAAAGAAAAGCTGGCCCGCGTCGTTCGCGAAACCACGCGGCTGAAAGTCGATCCCCGCTCGCTGTTCGATATACAGGTCAAGCGCATTCACCACTACAAGCGGCAGTTACTCAACGTGATGCATATCATTCATGAGTACCTTTCGCTGGTCGAAGACGGCAGGGAGCCTGCCACGCCGCGCACTTACCTGTTCGCCGGCAAAGCGGCGCCCGGATACTGGGCGGCCAAGCGCGTAATCCGGCTGATCCACGATGTCGGCCGCGTCGTCAACAACGATCCGCGCGCCGCGCAGTGGATCCGGGTCGCCTTCATCCCCGATTACCGCGTATCTCTCGCGGAAAAGATCATTCCCGCCGCGGATCTGAGCGAGCAGATTTCCATGGCCGGAACCGAAGCCTCCGGCACCGGCAACATGAAATTCGCGCTGAACGGCGCCCTGACGATCGGCACGCCGGATGGCGCGAACCTCGAAATCCTGGAAGAAGTCGGGGCCGGGAATATCTTTCTCTTCGGCATGGATGCCGCCGGAATTCGCTCGCTGCGCGAATCCGGTTCATACCACCCGGCCAGTTACTGCGCCCGCGACCCGCGCCTCCAGCGGATTGCCGATGCTCTGCGATCGAAGACCTTCTGTCCGGAGGGTGACCCTGTGCTCGGCGACACCGATGAATATTTCCACTTCGCGGACCTCGCCGCGTATCTCGATACTCAGGAGAGAGCCGCGGCGGCATTCCGCGACCCTGGCGCCTGGGCCCGCATGGCGATTCTCAACGTGGCCCGCATGGGCAAATTCTCAAGCGACCGCGCCATCCGCGAGTACGCCCGCGATATCTGGTCGATCCGAGCCATCGAATAGCGAAGCTAACCGGCCGGCTTCAGTTCTCTCCCGACGAAGACGGCCACCGAGCGCGGAGCCACCGGATATTTCCCGGCATTCGCCAACCTCTCCTCCGCGCCCGGCTCGCGGATATCCTCCGGCGGTTCACGGCTCGTGTCCACGGATCGCATCCACTCCCACTGCGGCAACACGGGAAGCTCGAACTCATGCGCCTCCCAATGCGCGTTCGCGATGACGTAAATATGATCCTGCCGGTCGCCGGGCTTGCCGTGCAGATGCATGGCAAGAGTCCGCGACTCATGCGACCAGTCCGGCCCGTGCAGATGAATTCCATGCCAGTCCGCGCGCGTCGCCGCGGGACCGGCCTCCGGAGCAAAAGTGCCCCGCCGCAGCAGCGGATGTTCGCGGCGCAGACGGATCAGAAGCCGGAAGAACCGCACGAGGCCGGCGTTCTTCTCGGGCAGGCTCCAGTCGAACCAGCTGATCTCGTTGTCCTGGCAGTATGCATTGTTGTTCCCCCGCTGCGTTCGCCCGGCTTCGTCGCCTGCCTGAATCATCGGCACCCCCTGCGACACCATGAGCAGCGTCGCGAAATTCCGCGCCTGGCGGGCGCGCAGGCGCGCCACTTCAGGAAACGAGGTCGGCCCTTCCAGGCCGCAGTTCCAGCTTCGGTTGTCGTCCGTGCCATCCCGGTTTTCTTCCCCATTGGCTTCGTTTCGTTTGTTCTGATAGCTGACCAGGTCAGCCAGCGTGAATCCGTCATGGCAGGTAATGAAATTGATGCTGTGCCAGGGTTCGCGCCGGCTCGCCGAATAAAGATCCGGACTCCCGATCAGGCGGTTCGCCAGCGCGGAGACCATTCCCGCATCGCCCTTGACGAACTGACGGATATCGTCGCGGAACCTTCCGTTCCATTCCGCCCATCGCCCCCACGCGGGGAAGCTTCCCACCTGGTAAAGTCCCGCCGCATCCCACGCTTCCGCGATCAGCTTCGTCCGCGCCAGAACGGGGTCGAGCGCCAGGCTCTCGAGCAGAGGCGGGCTGGCCAGCACCGACCCGTCCTGGCCGCGCCCGAGAATCGACGCCAGATCGAACCGGAAACCATCGACATGCATCTCCGTGACCCAGTAGCGAAGTACGTCGGTTACCAGGTCCCGAACCACCGGATGATTGCAGTTCAGCGTGTTGCCGCATCCGGAATAGTTCAGATACTGCCCGGTCTGCGGGTTGACCATGTAATAAGTCGGATTGTCGATCCCCTTGAACGAATACGTCGGCCCGCGCTCGTCGCCTTCGCCGGTGTGATTGAACACGGCGTCCACGATCACTTCAATGCCCGCCGCGTGCAGGGCTTTCACCATGGTCTTGAATTCGTCCACCGGTCCGGCGTCGCCGGGTTCGGAAGCGTAGGCGGCCTTCGGCGCAAAAAACGAAACCGGGTTGTAGCCCCAGTAATCGGACCTCGTTGCTCCCTGCGGAGCATCGTCAAATTCGAAGACCGGCAGCAGCTCCACCGCCGTAATTCCGAGCGACTTCAGATACGGAATCTTTTCGACGACTCCCAGAAAGGTTCCAGGCCTCGAGACTCCCGCTGCCGGGTGCTGCGTGAGGCCGCGAACGTGCAGTTCGTAGATCACCGTGTCGGCCAGAGGAATATTGAGAGGCTGATCGAACTCCCAGTCGAATTTGCTCTCGATGATGGCGGCGCGCCGGGGCTCCCGGCCGCGGCGCTCTCCCCACGTCGAATGGCCGGAGATCGCCCGCGCGTACGGATCGAGCAGCACGTTCTGCCGGTCGTAGCGGTAGAACAGCGAATTTTCGTTGGGCGTACGCTCCATGCGGAACGCATAGTGAATACCCGGATCGAGCCCCTGCAGGAAGGCATGCCACACATCGCCTGTCCGGTTCATGTGCGGGTCGAACGGAAACTCGACAAGCGGCTCTGCGTCACCCGGATAAAACAGGACCAGCGTAACCGCCGTCGCATGCCGCGAGAACACGCTGAAATTGACCCCGCCGCGCAGAACCGTCGCCCCGAATGGCAGAGGAGAGCCGCGTGTAAATTCGAACTGGCTCGTAACCATCGATAACAGTTGCTGGCGTGGGACAGACATACTCTCAGTCTCCTCCGTGCAACGAATCTGCCGCCGGTTCGTGCGTGCTTTGCACCGGACTCAGGAGGAGCCCTGCGCCCGTTGGCGCACCTGCTGCGCCGCCCGGCGCGGCCGCTCTCCGGACTGCGCCCGCGCCCGCTCCCGCGCTGGCCAGAAAAATGCAGCCTCTCTCCATACGATGGACCGGCGAGACGAATCCGGCGCGACTCGGCACGTCTTCCGGGTACTCGCGCGCCTCGCGCGCCGCCACCGGCGCAGGTTCGCCATCATCGGTCTTTTCTCCCTTCTCGCCACCGGCGCGGACCTCATCCAGCCTCTCATCTACCGCCGCGCCATCAACGACGTCGCCGGTCTCTTCGTCACGCCGGGCTCCTCGCTCCGCATTCCCGCCCGCACGCTCGATCAGATGCTCCACACCCTGATCGTTTCCGTCACGCTGCTCTTTTTCATCAGCGTTCTCGGCTATTTCTTCTCGCTGCGCGCCCGCCGCTTCGGCTCGCGCGTGGCAAGCGACATCGAATCGTCGCTCATCGTCGACACCTTCGGCCACGTGCTGCGCCTGCCGCTCTCCTTCTTCAGCCGCCGCGCCAGCGCCGGCCTCGCCAAACGCATCGACCAGATGGATCAGGTCTCGCCCATCGTCTCCGCCCTCTCGCAGCAGATCGCGCCCGAAGCCGTGCGCCTCGTCGGCATCTGCGCCATCATGCTCACCCAGAACGCGGAGATGGCGCTCGTTTCCACCTGCATGCTGCCGCTCTATCTCTGGGTCGCGCGCCGCTCCGCCGTGCGCCTCCAGACCAACCTGCAGCCTTACTACGAACTCTGGGAGAACATCTCGGCGCGCATTTCCGACGCCATCGGCGCCGTGAAAACCGTGAAACTCTCGGGCGCCGAGGAACGCGAAGAAAAGCGCCTGCGCAGCGAATCCAAGCACGCCTACGGCGTCTATCTCCGGCGCATCGTCACCGCGCAGCGTTACTACATCACGCAAAGCGTCCTCAGCAATCTCAGCAAATCGCTCGTGCTCGGCTACGGCGGCTGGCTCGTGCTGCGCCAGAAGCTCACGCCCGGCGACGTGGTCATGTTCGTCGCCTATCTCGACCGTCTCTATGGCCCCGTCGATTCACTGAACGAAATCGCCGTCGGCCTGCAGCAGAACGCCGCGCAACTGCAGCGCGCCGTCGAACTGCTCGAGACACCCGGAGTGGAGGAGAAGGGCGCTCCCATCCCGCCCGGCCCCGGCGCGATCGAATTTCGCGATGTCCATTTCGGCTACGTTCCCGGCCGCGAAGTGCTGCACGGCATCAATCTCACTCTGGAACCGGGAAAAATCACCGCGCTCTGCGGACCCTCCGGCGCGGGCAAGACAACGCTCGCCGATCTCCTGCTCAAGCTCTATGAACCCTGGTCCGGCGAGATGTATCTCGACGGTCACCCGCTCTCGCGGGCCGGCCCTTCTTCCGTACGCGCGGCCATCGGCGTCGTCGCGGCCGATGGCGCGGTCTTCCGCGGGACGCTCGCCGATAATATCCGCTACAAGCGCCCCCAGGCCACCGACGCCGAAGTGCTCGAAGCGGCCAGAGCGGCCGGCCTCGAGCACGCTCTCGAACGCCTGCCCGATGGTCTGGCGAGCGAAATCGGCGAACGCGGCATCGGGCTTTCCGTGGGCGAGCGCCAGCGCCTGCAGATCGCGCGCGTCCTGGTCGATCGCCCGCGCCTCCTCGTGCTCGACGAAGCCACCGCCAATCTCGACTACGCCACCGAAGCCGAGCTCCGGCACGCGCTCGCCCGTCTCTCGCCGCGCCCGACCATGCTGATCATCGCGCACCGCTACACCATGACCAAAGACGCCGATTACGTCTGCGTCCTCCAGGACGGCAGCGTAACCGAGCAGGGAACTCCCGATCAGCTGCTCGCCGCCGGCGGATGGTACGCCGAACTCGCGGCGCAATCGGGCGAGGCGGAGGGAGTGCACCTCTGAACTGCCATGAACCGCGTCGACTGGGATCTCCTGAAACGAATCGTGGCGCTGGCGAAGCCCTACTGGGTTTCCGAAGAGCGCTGGAAGGCGCGCGGTCTCGCCGCGCTGCTTGTCCTGCTGATGATCGGAGAGACCTGGTTCAATGTCTACTTCAACCTGCAGTCGGGTGAGTTCACCTCTGCCCTCGCGGCGCAGGATGCCACGCGCTTCTGGCTCTCCATCCGCGCTTTCTGCGGCCTGCTGCTTTTCGCCGTTCCCATCTACTCGTATTACTACTACCTGCGCGACAAGCTCGCCATTCACTGGCGCCGCTGGATGACGCACGGCCTGCTCGGCCGCTATTTCTCCGATCACGCCTTCTATCATCTGGCGCGCAATCCGGAGATCGACAATCCCGATCAGCGCATCGCCGAAGATATCGCCTCGTTCACGCAGCGTTCGCTCGGCTTCCTGCTCCTGTTCGGTGGCGCCACCTTCCAGCTTGTCGCCTTCAGCGGAGTGCTGTGGACCATCTCGCGCTCGCTCGTCTTCTTTCTTGTGGCCTACGCCATCGCCGGCACCTTCGTCACCATTGCGGTATTCAGCGAGAAGCTGATTCTGCTGAACTTCAATCAGCTCCGCCGCGAGGCCGATTTCCGCTTCGGCCTCGTGCGCGTGCGCGAGAACGCGGAATCGATCGCCCTCTATCACGGCGAAGGCCAGGAAGACGTTCAGCTTCGCCAGCGCTTCAGCCAGGTTTTCTCCAATTTCGATCAGCTCATCCGCTGGAGCCTGCGCCTCAGCTTCTTCCAGAATCCGTACAGCTTCATCGCCATCGTCCTGCCCAGCGTGATTCTCGCGCCGCGCGTGCTTTCAGGAGAACTCGAGGTGGGCCGCGTCGTGCAGGCCGCCGGCGCGTTTGCCGCCATTCTCGGCGCCCTCACCCTTCTCGTCGACAACATCGAGAGCCTGAGCCGCTTTGCCGCGGGCGTCAGCCGTCTCGATGCTTTCACCCGGGTGCTGACGCAGAAACCCAACGCCGCAAACGGCAGGATCGCCACGCGCGAGAACGGTCTCCTGCGCTTCGAACAGGTCACCCTGCAGACGCCCGACTCGGAGCGCACGCTGGTGCGCGATCTGACGTTCGCCGTCCCGCCCGGCGAGAGCCTTCTGATCGTGGGGCCGAGCGGCTGCGGCAAAAGCTCGCTGCTGCGTGCCGCGGCCGGATTGTGGAACACCGGCTCGGGTCTCATCGAACGGCCGCCGGTCGATGACATGCTCTTTGTCCCGCAGCACGCCTATATGATGCTGGGCAATCTGCGCCGCCAGCTCTGTTATCCGAACGTCGACCGCCGTGTTCCCGATGCCGAGCTTGCCGAAGTCCTCGAGCGCGTCAATCTGCCCGGACTGGTCGAACGCTGCGGCGGATTCGACGGGGAGCTCGATTTCGAAAAGCTTCTTTCGGTGGGCGAGCGCCAGCGCCTCGCCTTCGCGCGCGTGCTGCTGCAGCATCCGCGCTACGTCTTTCTCGATGAAGCCTCGAGCGCGCTCGACGCGGAGAACGAAGCCGCGCTCTTCGACCAGTTTGCCGGCATGTCCACCACGCTCGTCAGCGTAAGCCACCATCCCGCGCTCGTGAAATATCACTCCCGGGTTCTCGAACTGACCGGTGACGGCGCCTGGACCCTTTATCCCGCCGCCGAGTTCCACTTCACCGAAAGCCTCTGCTGAAGAGCGGGGGAGCAGGGGCGCCCTTTACACCACACTCCGGACGAAGTCTAATCGATGCTGGCCCGGAGGCGCCCATGTCACATCGTCATCCACACCCGCATCCACACCCGCACGCACCAACCCGGAGAGATTTCTTCACCAGCCTGTTTGAAAGCCTGATCGCCGGAGCGGGCCTCATGGAGATTGCGGCGCACCGCGCCGTCTGGGCGCAGGCGCTTTCGCCCTCTGCGCCCACTTCCCAGTTCGAGATCTCGCAGGTGGCGGAAAACGTTTACTTCGCGCTGGCGCGTCCTTATGCCATGGCCAACTCGAATGCGGCCATCTTCGTGAATTCGGCCAGCGTCGTCGTTGTCGACGCTCACTCCCATCCGGCCGCCGCCGCCGCTTTGATCGCGCAGATCAAAAAGGAAGTGACTCCCAGACCGGTGCGTTATCTCATCGACACCCATTTCCATTTCGACCACACGCAGGGAAACGCCGCCTATCTCGCGACGGGCAACAAAGTCGATATCGTCGCCAGCAACACCACAAAGACGCTGATGTCGAAGATGCTGGTCCCGAAGCTCAGGGCCGCGATGGATCCCGCAAGCCCCGGCCCGCGCGGATCCGAGCAGGTGGCCCACCGCCTCGAGGATCTGCGCGAGCGTCTCGGCAAAGCCACCGCCGAAGACCAGAAGGCGCAGCTCCGCACCCAGATCGGCCAGGTCGAAGCCTGGGCGGCCGAGATGAAGAATTTCGAGCCGGTCCTGCCCACCATCACGTTCGACAAAGCGTACGTGATCCGCGACAGAGAACAGGATCTCCATCTCGAATTTCACGGCATGGGTCATACGGCCGGCGACATCGTCGTCTTCTGCCCGCAGAAGAAGGTGCTTGCGAGCGGCGATATCATTCATCCCGGATTTCCGGCTTTCGTCGACGCCTATCCGCAGTCGTGGCCGAAGGCAATCGACTCCATTGCCGCGCTCGGATTCGACTCCATAGCCGGCGGCCACGGCAGACTCCAGCGCGACCGCAGGGACATGACCGGCGAGCGCAATTACATCGAGGAGCTGACCGCGCGCGTGCTCGCCGGGAAGAAAGCAGGCCAGTCGATCGAAGACCTCCAGCGCACCGTCACAGTCGCGTCACTGAAGTCTCTCCACCGGGACGGCTACATGGATGCAACCCCGGCCGATGCCATCGTCCGCGGCGTGGCCGGCAACATTCATGACATGTATGATCGCGTGGAGAAAGTCAGATTCACCGGCGAGGAGGCCGTGTAGACGTTCCGCTTTCAGCGCTGCAGGCTCTCCAGATACCTGGCGAGAGCATGCGCAGCCTCCGCCGTCGTCATATTCCGATCGCCCGCGCGCTGCGACAGCACAGGCCCCCAGACCGGCATGTCGATCCCGCCGTGAACCACTGGAGACCGGGTCGTTCCGCTCAGCAGCCCTTCCACCTGCGCCAGCGGAAACACGCCCTGGTTGCGTTGCGCCAGGGACCGCAGGTCCGTCACATTCAGGTTCCGGCTCAACGCCGCTGGTCCAGGCGGATTTCCATCCTTGCCATGGCACTCCGCACAGAACGCGGCGTAGATTGCCGCGCCATTCCCGGGCACACCCTTCGATTCCGGAGTACTTGCCTGGCTGCCCGCCGTGGCGGTTTGCTGCAGTCTCGGTTGTTCGCGCGTCGCTTGTGACGGTTCCCGCTGCTCGTTATAAAAGAACACCGACCCGCGCCCTTCCATGCGGAACGCTGCGTGAGCCGGCTTGCCGAGGATGTCCTTTCTGCCCTGGAAGAACGGCCCGAGCGGCGCGCTGTCGTTCTCAAACCACCAGGCGTGCCATTGGCCCTTTTGCTCGCCCGCCGCATCCGCATACCAGTAGCTCCAGGCCTTCGGAAGGATGACCAATCCCCCGAAGCAGTTCTCCCGAAGCTGCACCACAAGATGGTTCTGTTTGAGATCGGAGAAATCCAGGTTCTGGTTCAGGGCTCCCGGACAAATCACCGCCTGGATTCGAGGCGCCTTCGGACGGGACTCGACGTAAGCGATACCCGCGCCGATCACGAGAACCGCGCCGATTCCAACTGCCCACCCGATGCCGGCTTTCGATGCTGCCATCGACCGTGATAAAGCAAGGCAAGGGCCACGCCGCAGCGTCCGTATCCCGCCGTTCTGGCCGTTCTTCTGCGGCTTATGGCGCAGGCAACGCGCAGGCACGGCCTCCCGGTTTGGCAGCGCAACTGCGAACGCCGCATTGGAGACCCGAAATGGACGACACCTTTGACGTTGTCGATGAACTCGGACCCGCCAAGGTCCTCTATCTGTCCAATCGCCAGACCGGCCTGAAAGCGGTCGTCGCCGTCGACAACACGGCGTGCGGCCCGGCCATCGGAGGCGTTCGCATGGCGCCCGACGTCTCGGCGCGCGAAGCCTGCCGCCTCGCGCGCGCCATGACTCTGAAGAACGCCGCCGCGGGCCTTGCGCACGGAGGAGGCAAAGCGGTCATTTTCGCCGACCCTCGCATGGACCCCGCCGGCAAAGAACAGCTGATGCGCGCCTTCGCCTGTGCCATCCAGGGGCTCGCCGACTATATCCCCGGTCCCGACATGGGTACCGACGAACTGGCCATGGGCTGGGTTTACGACGAGATCGGACGCGCGGCGGGTCTGCCCCGCGAGCTGGGCGGAATACCTCTCGATGAGATCGGCGCCACCGGTTTCGGCCTCGCCGTGTCCATCGAAGTTGCGGCAAGCGCCATCGGATTGAATCTGAAAGGCGCGCGCACCGCGGTGCAGGGCTTCGGCGCCGTTGGCAAACACGCCGCCCGCTTCCTCGCCCCGAAGGGCTGCGTGCTGGTTGGTGCGAGCGACAGCCGCGGAACCGTCTCGTCGCCGGACGGCCTCGATATCGACGCCCTGATCGCTCTCAAGAGCGCGCACCGGCCCATCACGGATCTGCCGGGTGGAATCAAGGGCGATCGCGATGCCATCGTCGGCATCCCCTGCGACATCTGGATTCCCGCCGCAAGGCCCGATGTTCTCCACAAAGAAAACGCGGACCGTCTGCAAACGAAAATCCTCGCGCAGGGAGCGAACATCCCGTGCACGCCCGAAGCCGAATCGAGCCTCGAGGCCCGGGGCGTCCTCATCCTGCCCGACTTCGTCGTCAATGCCGGAGGCGTCATCTGCGCCGCCACCGAATACCACGGCGGCAGCGAAGCAGCCGCTTTCGCGGCCATCGAGGAAAAGATCCGCCGCAACACCACGGTCATCATCGAGGCGTCACGCCGCGAGCGGATCTCCATGCGCGCCGCCGCAATCGAGCTCGCAAGAGCCAGGATCACCAGTGCGGAGCGGGCTCGCCGGTGGCGCTGACCTCGCGTGCTCCGCGGCTTCCGTTCCCCGTGTCAGTGTTGTGCAACCATAAATCTCGAAAGCGGGAAAGCACACCTTCGATGAAAACCGAATTGCTGCGATTCAACGGCGCTGTCGAGCGGGCCCCCGCCATTGACGCGTGGATGACGGAGCATGCCGGCGAATTGCGAGCCATCGCGCATCGCTGGTTTGAGGTGATGCGAAACTGCGGCGACGAAGTCCGGGAGCTCCTGCATGACGGCCATCCGATTGCCTGTCTGGGTGATGCGCCCTTCGGCTACGTCGATGTGTTCACGTCGCACGTCAACGTGGGCTTCTTTCACGGCGCGGCGCTGCCGGATCCCGAGCGCCTGTTGCAGGGCGCCGGCAGGTTCATGCGCCATGTGAAGCTGAGACCGGGAACGGAAACAAACACCGCCGCACTAAGCAGGCTCATCGACGCGGCGTACGCGGACATAAAGGCGCGCGTCGAAAACGGTTAGCCCCCACATATCCTGAAGAACAGGAAGTCAGCAAGCGGGCAATCCACACCAACAGGAATCCATGGCGCGGCGAAAACCCATCAATCGATCTGCATCCCCACCCGCCGATCCCGCTCCCTCGAAGCAGGCCGCGCCCGCACCGGTCGCAACGGCGCCCGTCCGGAACGCCGCCATCCTCCTTGTCCTCGCTCTCATCGCGTACTTCCCGGCGCTCCGCGGCGGCTTCCTGTGGGACGACGATCGCCACGTCACCGCCCCCATCCTCCGCTCTCTTCACGGCCTCTGGCGCATCTGGTTCGAGCTCGGCGCAACCCAGCAATACTACCCGCTCCTGCACAGCGCCTTTTGGATCGAGCACCGGCTGTGGGGCGACACCGTGCTCGGCTACCACCTGGCCAACGTATGTCTCCACGCCACGGCCGCGCTCCTGGTGGTCCTGATAGTGCAGCGCCTGGCGCTGCCCGGCGCATGGCTGGCGGGCCTGGTGTTCGCCCTGCATCCGGTTTGCGTGGAATCGGTAGCCTGGATCTCCGAACAAAAAAGCACTCTCTCGGGCGTCTTCTACCTGGCCGCGGCGCTGGTCTATCTCCGGTTCGACGAATCCCGCCGCCGGCCGCAGTACCTCTGGGCGAGCGCGCTCTAC
>DASPQQ010000283.1:0-4369 GCA_035624885.1 Bryobacteraceae bacterium
CTGCGGCAGGCGGCGCATGAGTTCGTCGAGACCGGCGGCCGAACCCGCGGCCTCGATCTCCGCCCGGCTTGCCTCGGGACAGGCGAACGCGATGTTCTCCCCGATCGTCGCGTTGAACAGATAGGGCGCCTGGTCGAGCAGCATGATCTCGCGCCGCAGATCAGTCAGCCCGAACTGGCGGATGTCCTGCCCGTCGATCAGGATGCGCCCTTCGTCGGGATCGAGGTAGCGGACGATCAGATCCGCCAGCGTGGACTTGCCCACGCCGCTAGGCCCCAGAATGGCGCAGAAACTGCCCGCCGGAATCTCGAGCGTCACATCGGAGAGCACGGCAGCGCGGTCGTAACGCATCGAAACGCCTTCGAGCCGGATCGACTGCCGAACTCCCGCAAGCGGAACCGGATGCTCCGCCTCCTTCACTTCGGCCGGCGTATCGAAGAGCTCGAAGATCCGGGCGAGGGAAACCCGCGCCGAGGCAAGCCCGGCCGTCATCCCCATCAGGCTCTGGATGGGCGAGAGCAGCCGCGTGTGATACGCCATGAAGGCGACCAGCGTCCCGATGGTCATGGCGTCATGCATGATCAGCCAGCCGCCATAGAGGAAAACAGAAGCCGTGGCCGCGGTCAGAATCGTCCCCGGCAGGGCGCCGGTCATGAACGAAGCGATTTGCAGCTTCAGCATGGTGTCGACAAAAGCGTCGTTGCGTTCGCGGAAGCGCTTCGCTTCGTGCTCGCCCGCGCCGAGCGAAACCACCACGCGCATGCCAAGAATCGTGTCGACGAACAGGCTGCCCAGATCGGCCGAGCGCTCGCGGAGTTGTTTCGTCAACGCGGTCAGCTTCCTCTGAAAGTGCAGAAACCCGGCCAGAGCCGCAGGCACCAGGATCACGCTTACCAGAAACAGGCGCCAGTTGAGGCTGACCATCATGACCACGCAGCCCACGAAAAACACGACGTTGTTCAGGACCGAGAGCAGCGTATCGGCCGAAACGCGCTGCACCTCGCCCACGTCGTTGTTCAGCCGCGACATCAGATCGCCCAGCCGGAACTGCGCGTAGAAGCGCGGCGAAAGGGTCTGCAGATGGCGGAAAAGCGCGACGCGCATGTCGAAGAGCATCGCCGCTGAAATCCGCACGTACCTGTAGCTGGATGTGATGTTCAGGACATAGCCGGCCACGGCGGCGGCGAACATCACGCCGGCGATCCATGCGAGCGCGTGCATGTCCCGCCGCAGCAGCGCCTGGTCGATCAGCAGGCGCGAGAAATAAGGTTGCGCCAGCCCCAGCGCGGTCGAAAGAAGGCTGACAATGAGGACGAACACCAGCTGCCCTGCGTACGGGCGGAGAAAGACCGAAATGCGCCTGTACGTCTTCCAGCTGGCAACTGTACTCATCGCACGGAATCGAAGTAACACTATAGCCTTTCCATGAATCCGGCTTTCAAAGGGCTTCGATATACTTGCGGATGAACGGCGGTCTCCTCCGGCCGCCAGCGTGCGAAAGTCCTGGCTTTTATTGATGACGAAGATCCTGGTGGCGGACGACGATCCGCTGGCAAGACAACTCACCGGGCGCGTGCTGACGCGCGCCGGATATCAGGTCTTTACCGCCGAAGACGGGCTTCAGGCCCTCGAATACCTCACCCGGAAGGACGGTCCCCGGCTCGCGCTGCTCGACTGGACCATGCCTGGCCTCGACGGGCCGGGCGTATGCCGGAAAATGCGCGCCCTCGCCGAACAGCCGTACACCTATCTGATCCTGCTGACTTCCCGCGAATCGAAGGAAGACACCATCAGCGGCTTCGAAGCCGGAGCGGATGATTACATTACGAAACCCTGCGATGCCGAAGAGCTCAAAGCCCGGCTGCGCGCCGGCCAGCGCATTCTCCAGCTCCAGGACAAGCTTTACCACGATGCGCGCCATGATCCGCTCACGCAGCTTCCCAACCGCGCCTGGTTCCTGAAGAAGCTGAACGACTGCTTCGCCCGCACGCGCGAACGCCACGATTTCCTCTACGCCGTCCTCTTCCTCGATCTCGACCGTTTCAAATGCGTGAACGACACGCTGGGGCACTCGGCGGGCGATGAACTGATCATCGCGGTCGCCGAGCGTCTGACCGGCTGCACCCGGCAGGACGATGCCGTGGCGCGCGCCGTCGATTTCAACGGGCCGGCGCGCGGCTCGGACGATTTTCTGGCGCGCATGGGCGGCGACGAGTTCACCATTCTGCTCGAAGACATCGGCACCCCGGCCGATGCCGCCTTCGTCGCGGAACGGATCCAGCGGAGCATGGCCGCGCCCTTCACCATCGCCGGCCAGCAGCTTGAGATCTCCGCCAGCATCGGGATCGCGGTGAGCGGTCCCGAGGTGAAGAAGGCGGAAGACATTCTGCGCTTCGCCGATATGGCGATGTACCAGTCGAAAGCATGCGGCGGCCACCAGAGCAGGCAGTTCGCCGAGCCCGTGACTCCCGCCGTTTAGCCATGCCCGACGTCCTCGCCGGCGAGCCGCTGCGCCACTTCCGCCACGAGCTGCGCACGCCGCTCAACCACATCATCGGATTCGCCGGGATTCTGATTGACGACGCCGAGGAAGCCGGCCGCGGTGCCCTCGTCGCGCCTCTCAGGGAAATCCACGCGGGCGGTCTGGGTTTGCTCGAAGCCATGCAGGCCGCGCTGCCGCCGGACATGGAATCGCTCGATCGCGCTCAGCTCGGGCAGATCGCCGAAGCGCTTCGTCCGCGCATCGAGGAACTCCTCGGCCGCTGTCGCTCGCTCGAACAGACGGGCGCTTATGCCGGGGGCGAAGAAGGTCTCGAGCATCTGCAGACCATCACCTGGGCACTCGGCGAAATGACGAACATTCTCACCCGCGGAATGACGGGGCCGGAGTCGTGAAGGAGACAGTTCAGCGGGATGACGCCTTCGTCCTCGCGCGGGAGCACGGGGGCTGTGGCGCGGCGCTGGCCGCGTTGGGTTGTTGAGACAGCCTGGGCGCCCTGAATTCTTCGATCGAGGCGCGCGGCTGGAGGGACAGACAGCCTTTTCCGCGACGTCCGGCTCCCTCGTTTTGAGCGATCTGTCTGGCGCGGAAAAGGTGTCGGTCCCTGGGTGGCCGGTGCGCTGCGAGTGCAGCCAGAGCCAGCCCAAAAAAGGGGCTTTTGTCTTCGTCAGAGGTTTCGCTTCAGGAACGATACGATATGGTAGCCGACGGCGAACTTGAACGGCGATTCGCCCAGCGTGTAATGCCCGCAGGGCATCACCACGAGCTTGTGCTTCATGCCGCGCTGCCGCACGTGGTCGACGGCCTGCTTTGAAAACTCCGGCAGGAAAGTCGTATCGTACGTGGCGTAGAGAAAGAACGATTTGTTCCGCCGCGCCGCATACGTGTCCATGTAATGCACCGGACTGATGCATTCCCACGCCGCGCGCAGCCGCTCGAGATCGATCTCGTTTTCGATTCCCTGCCGGATGTGACGCGTCGAAAGGCCGGTCCACACCACGTCCGCGAAGCGCGTCGAGCAATGGTTGAAAACGTTCACGCGCAGCCGTTCATCGTGCGCCGCGGTCAGAAACGCGTAGCACGAACCGAGGCTGGTCCCGACGATCCCGAGATCCTCATACCCCTGCTGCTCCAGCCAGTCGAAGCAGGAACGGATGTCGATCACGGCCTGGCGGGTGGCATCGATGGTGCGGCTGATGTTGGAGGAAACGGCGTAATCCGCGCGCGTCAGCTCGGCCGGCATGCGCCTGTCGTGATAGGGAAGGCTGATGCGCAGCGCCGCGATCCCGAACTTCGCGATGCCCGCGCACAGCGCCACATGCTGGTGCGGGCTCGCGTTCCAGTGCGGCAGCACCACCACGGCCTTGTTGCCGCGCTGGAAGCGCGGGCTCGGCGCGAAGAAGCGGGCGTGCACCGTATTGTTTTCCGCGTAGGGGGTATCGACGGCGGAGGTGAAGCGCAGCCAGGCATGGTCGAAGCGAAAATCGGCCGGCTTCCGGTAGCCGAAAAACTCGTGGCTGCGCGCGATCGCCTGATGATTCAGTTCGCGAATCCGCGTCTCGGGATCGGCCGCGCCGGACTCGACGGGCCAGTTCCTCGTCCACTCCGTACCCCAGTCGAAAGGCCGGACCACACGGTCGGTGGATCGCGTCGCCAGATCCAGTTCCCAGGCGTGCATCCGCCTGCCATACCACTCTCTGAGCAGCTCCATTACGCTCTATCCAACGTAACAAAACGCCTCAGCGGAGAAACACTTCGTCGCGCTTCTTTTTGTTCTTCCGCGCGACGAGCGGCCGGTTCAGGTATTCGATGAGCGGCATCATGGCTTCAAACCGCGTCACAATCTCCTTCGCGATCTTCGGAGAATGG
>DASPQQ010000284.1:0-5531 GCA_035624885.1 Bryobacteraceae bacterium
ACCGTTCCCGCTATCACCTGAACCGTGTGGCCGCGCTTCGCCCACAACCGGCACATTTCGTTGAAGCGCGATCCGCCCGATTGGCCGGGCAGCAGGTAGTACTGGTGCACCACGAGAATCTTCAAACGCGCAGCTCCGCAGGCGCCGAAACGACGTCCGTGAACGTACCACCGTCCAGCCGGAACCGGACCGTGCGCTCGGCCGCGCTCACCGTCCATTCCGCGCCGTTCACCCGGACCGATGGTATTCCGGCGCAGAGAACGCTGACGAAATGCAACGGAGCATCGCCGGCGGCGATCGCGGCGAGCGAAGGGACGGCGATCTTTTCTCCGTAAACCCGCGACAACCAGCCCCGCGGAGGATCATTGGAGCCTGCGACCACATCGGCACTGGCGCAGGGTTCTCCGCGGTCATCGAGCACCGTCACGGTGAACAGACCCTCCGGCGTATCGAGCGCCAGTTGCGCATCAGCCGCGTGGAACTCAAACGGAAAATTCCCGGCCAGCCAGTGCAGCCGCGCGGTGTGGGTTCCGCTTCCCAGGATCGCGTCAGCCACAATCCACAGGTCGTTTTTCGCGAACAGCACGGCCCGCCGGTGCGTGCAATGGAGTTCACGCCGGTAGCCGTACTGTTCGCCCTCGACGAGCGCGAGTTCCGCCGCGTCTTCGAAACGCAGCGTGCGGGCTTCGGTGCGGTACAGAGTTTTGAACTGCCGGATGTGAAGCATCTGGTCGCGGCCGTCGAGGCTGACGGTGTTGTGGCTCCCTGTCCGCAGAAAGTGGCTGTGCCACTCCGGAGAGCCGTTGTACCTGTAGCTACCGCCGTCAGCCAGCACGTTGAGACCGCGCCACCAGACATCGACGTGCAGCATATCGATCTGAGAGAAACGGTCGCGCAGCGTGCCGCATCGGAAGGCGCAGAAGGAATCGGCCCTTGCGCCCCGCAGCACGTGATAGCCGGTGGCCTCGAACGATACCGAGCGCGCCTCGCGCCGCCGCAGCGGCAGGTCGGCCGATCGCGCGCCGAACAGCCAGATCGCGAGTTCATCCCAGGGACCGCGGTCATAGAGCCGCTCTCCGCGCGTTGCCACGCTCAGCGCCTGCAGGACCGGCCGGAAATCCGCCAGTTCGCACGAAGTCAGCCGCAGCGGCAGCGAACTGTCGTTGGCGCCGTAGTTCGGCAGCCATCCGCTGCGGGGATTCTGATGAGCCAGCAGAAAATCGAGAGACCTCTCCATCGCGCCCGTCCACTCCGCGGGGACCTTCTCGTCATGCCGCGCCGCGAACGCCGCCGCCAGGAGATACAAATGCATTGCGACGCGATGGTAGTTGTGCGACTGCTGGATGTAGGCGCCGTCTTCGTAGACCTGTCTGTCCGCCTGCTCGGTGAGATGGCGCAGCCCCTCCGCGCTCCATTTCGCGGCCGCGGGGCCGGGCGTGAGCCGGCCCGCCAGATAGAGCCCGAGAGATTCCGAAAGCAGATGATTGTTGTAAACCGAGTCGCGCGCGTAGGCCAGGTGCGCCATCAGATGCGCGCCGCCCGAAGCCAGACTCCGCACGATCGCCTGATGCGCGCCGTTCCCCATCCGCGGGCCGAGGACGTGGAACCCGAACAGCCATGCCATCAGCCGCAGCGCCACTTCCTGGCCGGAGAACCAGTTCACTCCGATTCCCGGTGGATTCCGTTCCACAAAATCGGTGATCTGTCCCGCAAGCGCTTCCCCCAGATCGCCCGCGGATTCGTGACAAAGAGCCGCGGCACGCGCCACCACGTATGCGTGCGGGAATCGGGCCGCCTCCCAGACGAATTTCACATCGGCTCCGCCGGCGTCCCGCAGGACTTCGGCCCAGTGCGCATCCACGGCGTAGCGGTGTCCGTCGAGAGGGTCGCGGTGCCAGTCGATCGGGTTCCCGTAATCGGCAAGCCAGGTGCTGAAGCAACGAATTCTGCCTCGCGTGCTCTCCGAAGCCTCGTGTGTCAACAACGCCAGCGTTCCGGCGTCGAGCACATCCTCCATTGCCTCGCGCACCCGCGCGGGCGCTTCAAACGGCAAGCGCAGGCGCTGCAGGGAAGGGGAGCCGATGGAGGTGGTCGCCGGCGCATCCTCCGCGGTCCCGAGGCGCACCAGTCCGCTGCGCGTCTTGATCTCCCACAATCCCCGCGCCAGCGTACCCTTGACGCCGAGTTCCCGCACCTCCCGCACCAGGTGTCTGATCTCGCCGCGATGCGCTGCTATCTCAACAGGGCGCGGCTGCGGCAGGCTCTGCCTGCGCGATCCACGGAGAAAAACCTGTGCCCATACCTCGATCGCCAGAACCTTCCACAATGTGCCGAACTGCCGGCCCGCGCGCGCCGCCTCGAGCAGGCGGGCGATTTCATCCCGGCGCCAGAAACCTCTCTCGCGCGCTCCGCTGGACAGGAGCAGGTCGCGCGCCCAGTCGAAATGCAGTTCCGTAATCCAGCGTTTGGCGGGTGTGTCGAACCCGACCTTCTTCCGGTTCAGGACCACGCTCGGTAAAACACCCGCCACCGCCTGCCGCAGGATCCATTTCGACGCACCGCCCCGCACCTTCAGATCGGGCGGCACATGAAAGGCGAAGCGGACGAGGTCCGGGTCCGCGAACGGCACTCTCGACTCCAGACTCGCGGCCATGCTCATGCGGTCATCCTGCTGGAAGAGGCCGGTGAGATAGGTCTGGGCGTCCCAGTGCATGATCTTGTCCACGGGGTCTTCGGCGGCCGAGCTGACCACGGTTTCGTGAAAGATCTGCCGGCATTGCGCGCGCGAGCAGAACTCACGCGCTTCGAGCAGCCGCAGCCAGGTCTCCTCCGGCTCCGTGGCGAAATGCTCGAAATAACCGGTTTCCCAGTTCAGCAGGTGGCGCGCGTTGCGGGCGAGCCGCAGCAGCGTTTTACCCTGCGCGAGCTGGCGAGTCAGGTTTCCGCCGACAGCCTGTTTCCCGCCGCCGGTCTCGCCGGCCTCCCGCCCCTTGAACCATGACGAGAGGTAGTGCATCGGGCGGCCGAGCGCGTAGCGCGCATATCCGCCGAAGATTTCATCCGCGGCCTGCCCGCCGAGGCAAACCTTCACCTGACTCGCCGCGAGGGCGCTCACCTTCGCCATGGGAAACATCGCGGGGCCAATCACCGGCTGGTCCTGGTGATACATGAGGCGCTCGAACTCTTCGGGGAAACCGGCGCCATCCATCGTGATGAGCTGCAGTTCGAGCCCCAGAGCTTTGGCGGCCGCTTCCTGATAGGGCCGCTCGTCCGTCACTCCCTGCCCGGAAAAATGCACCCCGAAGCACAACGGATGTCTTCCGGTTTTCGCTACTGTCGCCGCGATGGCGCTCGAATCGATGCCGCCGCTGAAGAAGGCGCCGACCGGAACATCCGCCATGAGTTGCCGCCCGACCACGGCATCCAGCTCGCCTTCGAGCCGACGGACCATCTCCGTTTCCGAAGCCTGATCATGCGCGAAATCCGCGATGCGCCAGTAGCGGCGGACGATGGCGCCGTACCGGCTCACCCGCATGTACTCGCCCGCGCGCAGCACTTTCACGTGGCGGAAGAAAGTCCGCTCGAACAGCGGAGTGTGGAAGTGCAGGTACTGGTTGATCGCCTCCGCATCCGGTTCCCTCGGGACGTCCGGATCTTCGAGCAGAGCCTTGATTTCGCTCGAAAAGACGATGCGCCGCCCGTCGTCGTGATAGTAGACCTGCTTCACGCCCATGTGATCGCGCGCGAGGGTCAGGGCCTGGCGGCGCCCATCCCAGAAAGCGAACGCGAAGATGCCGGAAATATCGGCGAGGGCATCCGGCCCCTTCTCCTCCATGAGCCTGAGAAGAGTCTCGGTGTCGGAAGTTCCGCGGAAATGCCCGCCGAGGCGCGCGCGAAAATCGGCGTGATTGTAGAACTCGCCGTTATAGGTGATCCAGCAGGACCCGTCGTCTGTCGCCATCGGCTGAGCGCCGGTGGGACTCAGATCGACAATGGATAACCGCCGGTGCCCCAGCCCGACGTTGCGCTCGAAATGGAAGCCTTCGCCATCCGGCCCGCGATGCGCCAGACAACGGGTCATGCGAACGACGAGATCGCGATCGGCCGGCCGCTCCGGGTCGCCGTAGTTATAAACGCCGGCTATTCCGCACATCTAGAGTTCCAGCCACTGGGGTTCGCCCTCGCGCAGGCTGCGCACCGCGGCGAGCGATGCCCAGGTCACTCCATACAGTTCGTCCCACGGGATCGGCCACGCGCCGCCTTCACGGCAGGTTTGAATGAAGGCGCGAAATTCCGCGGCATGCCCTTTGTCCTTGCCGCCGGAAAAGCGTTCGCACTTCCCCTTCGACCACAGCTCGCCATCGTTCCAGTTATCGAGCACGGCAGTCTTGCCGGCGCCGATCGCTTCCACGCGCTCAGCCGGAAAATTCGCGTCCCCTCCCGCCAGATACGATACAGCCGATACGCTTCCGTTGCGATGGCGAATAGTCATCACCACGCGATCGTCCGCTCCCGCCGACTCCGCAAAGACCCTCACCGGCGCCGAACCCGCAATGGCAGCGCAGGTGTCGATAGCGTGGCAGGCTTCGCCCACGACGCGCCCGCCGCCGACTTCGGGATCCTGCGTCCAGTGCTCTCTGGGAATGAAAGGAGGCGCAAAGCGATAAGTCAGTGAAACGGGCCCGGCGCCGGCCAGAAACGATTTCAGGCGCGCGGTCGCGGGGGCAAATCGCCGGTTGAACCCCACCGTGAGAACCGGACAACGATCCCCCAGTTCCGCCACGCAATCCGCGATCTGCTCCAGCTCTTCTTCGGCGATGCAAAGCGGCTTCTCGACGAACACATGTTTGCCGGCGCGCAGCGCACCCGTCACCATCTCCGCATGCAGATCGTGGCGCGTGGCAATGAACACGGCCTGGGTCGCGGCGTCGTTCAGAATCTCGCCGATATCGGAAGTCGCGTATTCGAACCCGGTCCGCTGTCCCACCGATTCCGCGGTGATGCCTTTCGCGGTGCAGATGCCGCGCCACGCCATGCCGCCGATCTTCGAAAGCGCCGGCAGCATGACCAGGCGCGCGAAGTTGCCTGCGCCAATGAGGCTCACGCCGAGCGAGCCCTGCACGGCCGGCCGCGCCGCCAGCCGAACCGTACGCCTGGGCGCTTCCGGTTCGCCGTATTCGAGAACAATCCCGAGGAACGGCTCCCGCCGCGTCGTGATCAGATCGTATGCTTCGCCGGCCCGGTCAATCGGAAAGCGATGGGTGGTCAGCTTCTCGACCGGCAATTTCCCTTCGGCCATCAGGCCGAGCACGGCTTCCATGTTGCGCTGCGCGGTCCAGCGCACAAAGCCTTTCGGATAGTCGAGGCCCTTGTCTTCGTATGCGGGTTCCATCCGCCCCGGCCCCAGAGAACTCGATACAGTGAACTCGAGTTCCTTCTGGAAAAACGGAGGCCGCGGGATGTTCAGCCCGGCCACGCCTACCAGCACAATGCGGCCCCGCGTCCGGCACGCGGCCGCGGCGAATTCGATC
>DASPQQ010000285.1:0-8728 GCA_035624885.1 Bryobacteraceae bacterium
CTCCGCCAGCGCGTAGCCCATCTTGCCGCTCGACCGGTTGGTCAGATAACGGACCGGGTCGAGGGGTTCCTGGGTGGGTCCGGCGGTGACGAGAATGGTCTCGCCTTCGAGGTCGCGCCGCGGCGGTTTGAGCGCCTGCTCGACGGCGGCGATGATCTTCGATTCTTCGGCGAGCCGGCCCGGCCCGATGGTCCCGCAGGCGAGGAAGCCTTCATCGGGTTCGACAATGACGTGGCCGCGCCGCCGCAGTGTTTCGAGGTTGGCGCGCGTGGCTGCGTGCTCCCACATGTTGTTGTTCATGGCCGGCGCGAGCACGACCGGCCCGCGGAACGCCAGATGGAGGGTGGAAAGAAAATCGTCCGCGAGGCCGTGCGCGAATTTCGCGAGGATGTTCGCGGTCGCCGGAGCCACCAGCAGCAGATCGTGCTCCTGCGCCACCCCGATATGCTCCACGGAACTGGAGAGAGTGGCTTCGGGACTCGCCGAGGAAAAGAGGCCGGTGATGACCTTGCGGCCCGTCAGCGAGGCGAACGTGAGAGGACGGATGAATTCCTCGGCGGCTTCGGTGAGCACCGCCTGCACTTCGTGCCCGTTCCGGATGAGCGCCCGGGCGATCTCGGCCGCCTTATAGGCCGCGATCCCGCCGCTCACCCCGAGAACGATGCGCATAGACCCTAGACTGGTTCGGCCGCCGGAAGCTCTTCCGCCGGAGTTTCGCTCTGGATTTCGTACTTCACGAGACCCCTGCGCGCCTCTTCCATGGCGATGACGGTCGACTTTCTCGACGAGGTCGGCAGCACGGGGCGCTGTCCGCCCTGGAGCTGGCGGGCGCGCTTGGCGGCCACGATGATGAAACGGTAGGTGCTCTGATCGGGATCGTCCGGAATCGAGCAGTGCTGATTGTTGCGCGGGGGTGTATCACTCATGTGTGTCGCTCATTTCTTAAACTCCATTGGCTTCGTCGAAGGTGGCCAGTATCGGCCGGATCTTCTCTTCGACCCTGATACGCCGTACGCGCTCGGCTCTCACAATCCCTTTCAGCGTTTCCGCCGCCACGTCGAGATCGCTGTTCACCAGCACGTAGTCGTACAGGCTGTAGTTCCGGATTTCCCTCGCCGCATCCGCCAGCCGGCGGCGAATCACTTCTTCCCTGTCCTGGCTTCTCGCCCGCAGCCGTTTTTCCAGCTCCGCGCGGGACGGGGGGAGGATAAAAATACTGACGGCGTCCGGAATCCGCTCCTTTAATTGTGCCGCACCCTGCACGTCGATGTCGAGTACCAGGTCCCTGCCCCGGGCTCTGGCCTTCTCGAGCTCGCTCACGTGCGTGCCGTAGTAATTGCCGAAAACATCGGCATGCTCGAGAAATTCGTTCCCCGCGATCATGGCCTCAAATGCGGCGCGGCCGATGAAATGGTAGGCTTCGCCGTCGACTTCCGTGCCGCGCGGCTGCCGCGTCGTGTAGGAGACCGAAAACGCCAGACCCTCCACCTCGTTCATGAGGCGGGACACGAGCGTCGATTTCCCCGAGCCCGACGGGGCGGAAATGATGAAGACCGTTCTCATTCGATATTGAGGGACTGCTCGCGGATGCGGTCGATTTCGGCCTTGGCGGCGAGGCCGAGATCGGTGAGGGTCATGCCGGTTTCGCCGAGGCCACCGGTCTTGGAAAGGATGGTGTTGGTTTCGCGGTTCATTTCCTGGAGCAGGAAATCGAGCTTCTTGCCGGTTTCGCCTTCGGCCGCGAGCAGATCGCAGGTCTGCGCGGCGTGGCTTTTCAGCCGCACCAGCTCTTCGGCGATATCGCTGCGCTCGGCGAGAATCGCGGCTTCCTGAGCGAGGCGCGCGGGATCGATCTGGGCGCCGCCGACGAGTTCGGTCAGCTTTTCCCTGAGCCGCTGGTGGAAGTACGGCAGGGCGCGGCTGCGGATATCTTCCATGCGGGCGACAAGATCGGAAAGCGCAGCGGCGCGCGCGCGGATTTCTTCCTCGATCGCCTTGCCTTCGCGCTCGCGGAACCGATCGAGCTGTTCGGCGGCTTCAACCGCTGCTGAAAGCGCTGCCGCTTCCAGTTCCGTGTTCTGCGCTTCCGCCGGCGACTCGGAACGGATCTCCAGCATGCCGGGCAGGCGCAGCGCCTGGTTCAGATCCGGCTTCGCGTCGAGCCCGCAGCGTTCGGAGATCTCGCGGAAGGATTCAAGCCACGCGAGCAGCATCGGCTCGTTGATGACCGCCGTGCCCGCCGCGCCGTTGCTGCGCCGGAACGAAGCCTGCAACTGCAGATGCCCGCGCACCACCTTCTTCCGGATCGCCGCCCGCATGGCCGGCTCAACCGCATCGAGCTCCGCCGGGACGTGAAAATGCATATCCAGACCGCGGTGGTTCACGGTCTTGATCGAAAGCGTGAGTTCGCCTGAAGGCAGGGAACGCGAGACGCGGGCGTAGCCGGTCATGCTGCGGATCGGCATGCAGTTCGATCTCCGATTATGACATCCGGAGAGGGCGCGTCACACAACAAACCCGGCTTCTAGCGTCGTTCTTCTTTTTCTTTCTCTTCCTTCTTCCCCGCCGGCCGCCGCTGCTGCTGTTGCTGTTGCGGAGCGGGGCGCGCCGCGGGTTGCGCCGGAGTCGCTGGCGCCGGTCTTGCCGCCGGCTGCGGAGCGGTCGGCTGCGGGCGATTGAATTCGGCGGTGCGGCCGGGCTCTCCGGCGGCGGGAGCGGGCTGCGACGCCGTGGGCGGGCGGGATTCAAACCGGCTCGCTGGGGCCGGAGCCGCCGGACGCGCCATCCCTGCCGGACGCACGGCCTGTGCGTTCGAAACCGCCGAGGGCTGCTGCTGGCGAATCTGCGCGACCTGCGCGGGAGCGAGCGGGCGTCCGCCATTCTGGGCGAGCGCCGCTTGCTGCGCGCCAAACGATACCGGCGCGGGCGGAGGCGTCGCTTTGGTGACCACCGGCCGGCCCAGCATGGCGCGCGGCGGCTGGGCAACGGCGGCCGTCGAACTCCCCAGCACGCTGGCCTGGGTGGGTGCGACCGGCGCCGTGTGGGCGATCTGCGCGTTCGCCATCTGCTGCGGCGTCACCTGGCTCATCACCGTGTTGACCGGACGCCCCGAGGTGAACGCATTCTGCGGCACGGCCGTCGCCGCGCCCGCCACCCCCTGGTTGATGTACCGGACGTTGGTGACGTTCACGTTGGTGATGTTGGTGACGTTGGTCACGTTGGTGACGTTGACGTTCCGGACGTAGACCGGCGAGACCGCGTAGGCCGGACGGAACACTTCCTGGGGTCCGAGCGGGAACCAGGCAACCGCTGCCATGGGCCCTCCGCCGATGCCGATCCCGATGCTGAAATGCGGTCCCCCCACGAAGGCGACAAGCGCGGGCGCGTAAACCGGCCGGACGGCGACGGCGCCGGGAATCCAGACCCACGTCCCGCCGACGAACGCCCAGCGTCCGTAGTGGAACGGCGCGAAGCCCCACGGCGCATCGTCAACCCAGGTCCAGCCCCATGGCGCAACCCAGACCCAGTGGCCGGTGCGATACGGCGCCCAGCCGGGCCCAACCGGCGGAACCCAGACCGGCCCGTACATGGGATCGTCGCGCCAGGTGCCATAAACATCGAGATCTTCCCCGCCGATCATCTCGGGATGCACATGGCGGGCCGGCGGCTGCATGTCTTCGCGGCGGTTGAGGTCGTTGGTGAAGCGGTCGAAATCGTCCGGCGGATTGAGCCCCCGGATATCGGGCGGCGCGCCTTCCGAGAACCACGCGGTCTGCCGCGGATGCACCGGGACGGCCTGGCCATTCATCATTACTTCCGCCTCGCCTGCAAACACGGTCACCATCGTGCCGTTCCGCGTGGGATCGAAATCCACCCGATAGTTGCCGTCGCGCAGGAATGAGATGGCGCCGTTCGGCGTATCGAGCTCATAAAGATCCTGCGGGCCGAGCGTGCGGATGCGCGCTTCCACGGCGCCGCCCGTCAGGGTCATCTGCACGGTCCGGTCATCGACGTTCAGGAAGCCGAAATTGGTCTGCGAATTCAGCCGGATGGCGTTGCGGAAGATGTGCATCTCAGCCCGTGCCCCCGCATCCGCGTAGAGATGGTCGCCCGTGGTCAGCGGGTAATTCGGGGTCGCGGCCGTCCAGTTGTCCACGCCGGCGGGCTGGAACGAGACGGGTCCCTGAATCAGGTCGAGCCGGGCCACGCGCGCCGGCGGATCGCCGGCCTGCGGCGGCATCGGACCCTGCGGACCCGGAGGGTAAGCCCCCGGCGGCGGTCCCTGCGCCTCCAGAACTCCCGCTACCAGTACTACTGCCAATGCCAGCCGGTTTTTCATGCCGAAATTCCCTCTCACTCGTCCAATTCGATGGTCCTGCCGCCCACTCCGTTACCACGAACCCGGTTTCGTTGCGCCCCGATGCGAATTCTGAAATGAAAATAATGTTTCTTCCGTCGACCTATAATGAAAAAAATGCCTAAAGCGAAAGATCTGGAGACCCGCCTGCAGCGGACCGAAGAGCAACTGCGCCTCTTCCAGAAGGTCAGCCGTTTTATGGTACGCGACATGAGCCTGCAGGAAGTTCTGCGCGGCATCGTTTCGCTGGTCGTGGAGTTCACGGCCTGCGATTCCTGCCTCGTCTACCTGTGCGACGGCGACAATCTGATTCTGTGCGCTTCGAATGCGCACCATGAGGCGCAGATCGGGCGCGTACGGCTGAAGCTGAACGAAGGTCTCACCGGTTGGGTGGCCAGGGAGCGGCGTCTCGTGGCCATTTCCCGCGAAGCTTATCGCGATCCGCGGTTCAAATACTTCGGCGAGCTGCCGGAGGATACATTTGAAGCCTTTCTCTCGGCGCCGGTGATTGCGCGCAACCGCGTGGTGGGCGTGATCAACGTCCAGCACCGGCAGGCGCACCAGCATACGGGCGGGGAAATGGAAGTGCTTACCACGGTCGGCGAGCAGGTCGGCTGCGCCCTCGCGCTGGCGCGCATGTCGGCGTCGCCGGTCGAATCGCTGAACCATGCCGATCTGGTTCTTTCCGGCGGTCCGGCGCGGCCCAGGGTTTGAATATCAGATGTTGCGTTCCTTTTATCTGCCGGCGGTATTGGCGGCGTGCGGTCTGACGGCCGCCGCCGAACCGCACTGGGAAATTCAGTACCGCTATCGCCAGGTCGACAGCATCCTCACGATCAACGACATCGCGTTTCCTTCCGCGACGCACGGCTTTGCCTGCGGGCTCACCACCGACCGGCGCGAGGCCGATCATCCGCTGGTTCTGGTCACCATCGACGGCGGGAAAAAGTGGAGTGAAGTCCCGGTGAAGGAAACGGGACTGTCCTTGTTCTTCCTCGATGAATCGAATGGCTGGATGGTCACCGAGAAGGGCATCTGGCAGACCGTCGAAGGCGGCCGCTCGTGGACCAGACTTCCCAAAGGCCCCGGCGGCATGTCGCAGGTCTGGTTCCTCTCGAAAACCCACGGATTCGCCGCCGGCACGCAGAAACGCGTCTTTGAAACCAACGATGGCGGCCTGAGCTGGACCCTGCTGCCCATCCTCGCCGAAGTGCCTTCCGATCCGGAGATCACCGAATTCGGAAGGATTTCCTTCAGCGGCCAGCACGGCATCATTTCGGGATGGGCCGTCCCGAAGCGCCGCGGCGGTCCGGACTGGATGGAGCCGGAACGGGCGGAACAGCGCCGGGAGGTCCCGACGTATACCGTCATGCTGCAGACCGTCGACGGCGGCAAGACCTGGAAGAAGTCCGATGCCTCCACCTTCGGCCAGGCCACGCACATCGCGCTCACCGCGCAGGGCAGCGGCCTTGGCCTGATGGAGTTCCGCGACGAATTCGATTATCCGAGCGAGGTCTACCGCATCAACGCCCACAGCGGCGACAGCCAGCTCGCTTACCGCACGAAGGACCGCGCCATCACCGACGTGCATCTGTTCGACGGCTCGAATACCGCCCTGCTGGCCGGCTACGAGACGCTGGGCAAGATCTATCACAGCCCGGTGCCTGGCAAGCTCAAGGTTCTGACCAGCGAAGATTCCGAGAACTGGACCGAAATGCCGGTCGATTACCGCGCCGTGGCGCACCGCGCCATGATCGCCGGGCCGGATCCGGAACACGTGTGGATCGCCACAGATACGGGACTGATTTTGAATCTGGTCGTACAATAATAAAGACAGGATTGACCCCGCAACGGGGCAGCGTTAGCATTGGGTGGGTAAAAACGTGGGCAAACTAACTGGAGCAGCAAAGAGACGGCTGGTGATCGCCGGACAGGGCCTGATCATCCTCGCGGCGTGCGCCGTCACAAGTTTCGGTCACGATGCCATCACGACCAAGGTGACGTTCGATCGCGAGATCGTGCGGCTCGTGATTTCGCATTGTGGTTCCTGTCATAACCCGAAGGGTTCGGCCTTCTCGCTCATGACGTACGACGAGGCGCGGCCGTGGGCGAAAGCCATCGGCGAAGAAGTCCTGCAGCGCCGCATGCCGCCCTGGGGCGCGGTGAAGGGCTTCGGCGATTTCCGCAACGACAAGGGCCTCACCGAAGAACAGCTCGAGCTGATCGTCGACTGGGAAGAAGGCGGCGCGCCGGAAGGCGATCCGAAGGATATCCCGGCCAACATCAAATTCCCCGACGATGCGCCCTATAAGCACCCGGCTCAGGAGGTCGTGGTCAGCGGCGATTTCAAACTCACGAAAGCGCTCAAGCTGGATGCGATCGTGCCGAAGACCGTGTCCAGGGATGCGAACTATCAGATCATCGCCCAGTTCCCGGATGGCCGCATCGAGCCGCTGCTGTGGTTCCAGAATTACAAGAAGGACTTCGAACATCCCTTCCTGCTGCGGCAGCCCATCGATCTTCCGGCCGGCACGCTGATCAGCGGCGTTCCCGCGAGCGACAGTATCGCGCTGCTGCCGGCAGCCGGCGGCGGTCCTTCCGCCAAACCGCTGAGCGGGAATTAATGCGTCTCACCGTCGGGGTGATTCTCTGCGCGGCCATCGCGCTGGCGCAGACCCCTCCAGCCGCGCCTGCGGTCGATCTGCCTGACGAGCCCGGCCTTTACGCCGTCTTCGACACCTCGATGGGCGTGATCGTAACGAAGCTGTTCGAAGACAAGACGCCGAACACGGTGAAAAACTTCGTGGCTCTGGCCGAAGGAACGAAGGCGACCCTCAACACCTCGGGCCAGATGGTGAAGAAGCACTACTACGATGGCCTCACCTTCCATCGGGTGATCAAAGGCTTCATGATCCAGACCGGCGATATCCGCGGCACCGGCACCAGCGTCTGCGGCATCCCGAACATCAAGGACGAGATCGATCCCGAACTCAAGTTCGACGTCGTGGGCCGGCTCGCCATGGCCAACACGGGCAAGCCCAACACCTCCGCCTGCCAGATCTTCATCACCGTCGGCCGGACTCACGAAATCGACGGCCAGTACACGATCTTCGGGCAGGTGGTTTCCGGTCAGGACGTCGCCGTGAAGATCTCCTCCGTACCGGTGACGAACGAGAAGCCGGTCCTGCCGGTCCGGCTGAAGACCGTCACCATCCGGCGCAAAGAGTAGCCGGAATTTTTGGACACCTTCCGCCCGTCCTGCTAATCTCTACTTGTACCCGGGGAAATTAGCGGATGAACATTTCCGTGAAGGGCGAATACGCCCTGCAGGCCATTTTCGATCTTGCCTCGAACGCGGGCGCCGAGCCGGTGAAGATCGCTGAAATTGCCCGCAGGCAGAAGATTCCACAGAAGTTCCTGGAACTGATCCTGGCCAGCCTGAAGCAGGGCGGGTTCGTCGAGTCGCGCCGCGGCGCCGAAGGCGGCTATCTGCTTTCCCGCCGCCCCGAACTGATCACCGTCGGCGACGTGCTGCGCTTCATCGAAGGCCGCCAGGAGGAGAAGGCCCGCCAGCGGCGCCAGAGCGATTCCCCCTTTGCCGATGTCTGGGAACGGGTCGATAGCGCCATCGACTCGGTTCTCGATGCCACCACTTTTGCGCAACTGGTCCGCGAATGGACCGAGCGCCACAATCGCTTCGTACCCAACTGGGAGATCTGATGTTCTTCGCCGATAACACGCTCAGCATTGGACGCACGCCTCTGGTGAAACTGAATCGGGTCACGGAAGGGGCGCCCGCCACCGTGCTCGGAAAAATCGAAGGCCGCAATCCGGCTTACTCGGTGAAATGCCGCATCGGCGCCTCCATGATCTGGGACGCCGAGAAGCGCGGGATTCTCCGGTCCGGGAAAGAACTGATCGAGCCGACGAGCGGCAATACCGGCATCGCGCTGGCCTTCGTGGGCGCGGCGCGCGGTTACCCCGTGACCCTGACGATGCCCGAAACCATGTCGATCGAGCGGCGCAAGGTGCTGGCCGCCTTCGGCGCGAACCTCGTTCTCACCGACGGCGCGCGCGGCATGGCGGGCGCGATCCAGAAGGCGCAGGAAATGGTCGATTCCGCACCGGACCGTTACGTGATGCTGCAGCAGTTCGATAATCCGGCCAATCCCGAAATCCATTTCAAAACCACCGGGCCCGAGATCTGGAACGACACGGACGGCGCGGTCGATGTTCTGGTATCGGGCGTCGGCACCGGCGGCACCATCACCGGCGTATCGCGCTACCTCAAGGGCGCGAGCGGCAAGCGGATTCTTTCGGTGGCGGTCGAGCCGAGCGCCAGTCCCGTTCTGACCCAGCGGCGCGCGGGCG
>DASPQQ010000286.1:0-8199 GCA_035624885.1 Bryobacteraceae bacterium
AACCACCACGAAGGACACCATTGCCGCTCTCGTGGCCGCCGACCGGAAGACCGGCCGCACCGTTGGCAATTACAACAATCATTTCGGTCTGCCGCTCTCGATCCTGCGCCTGCCGGACGATTGCCAGGCCGCCGTACTCGAAATGGGCATGAACCACGCGGAGGAAATCCGCCAGCTGGCGAGGATCGCCAAACCGCAGATCGGCGTCGTCACCAACGCCGGCTGGGCGCACGCGGAAAACTTCCCGGATGGCATCGACGGCGTGGCCCGCGCCAAACGCGAACTGATCGAGGAACTGCCCGCAACGGGCACGGCCATTCTCAATGCCGATGATCCGCGCGTCCGCGAATTCGGCGCCGTCCATCCCGGCCGTTCCATTCTCTTCGGTTTCGCCGAAGATGCCGAAGTGCGCGCCGAAGACTTCCATGCCTGCCCCAACGGCTCGCGCTTCCGCACGCTCGGAGTCGAGTTCCATCTTCCTCTTCCCGGCCGTCACGCCGTGAGCAACGTCCTCGCGGCCATCGCGGTCGCCCGCGCGCTCGGCATCGAAGCGGAGCGCCTCCGCGAAGCCGTGCACGCGCTCACGCCCGGCAAGATGCGCGGCGAGCGTTTCGAACGCAACGGCGTCACCGTCATCAACGATTGCTATAACGCAAACCCCGAAGCCATGCGCTCCATGCTGGAGCTGCTCCGGTCCCTCCCCGCGCGGCGGCGCATCGCCGTTCTCGGGGAGATGCTCGAGCTTGGCCGCGAGGCCGAGACCCTGCACCGCAACATCGGACAATTCGTCGCGGAACAGGGAATTGATGCCCTGGTGGGCATACGCGGCGCTGCACGCTGGATGGTCGATGAGGCTGTCGTGGCGGGATTGTCGGGCAGCGCCGCGTACTTTTTCGAGACGCCCGAAGAGGCGGGAGATTTTCTGCGGGACTACGTTCGTCCGGGCGACGCCGTGCTCTACAAGGGGTCGCGCGGCGTGCTGGTGGAGAAAGCCATCGACCGCACGTTCGAAGCCGCGAAAGCAGAGGTGAAGAGTTAACGGCATGCTCTACTGGCTTCTCTACGAGCAGCTTTATCCGCGGATCGGCCCGTTCCGCGTGTTCCGCTACGTGACGGCGCGCGCCATGTTCGCCAGCCTCACCTCGCTCTTCCTCTGCGTGCTGCTCGGCCCGTGGCTCATCCGCAAGCTGCGCGAATTCCAGATCGGCCAGCACATCCGCGAGGACGGCCCGAAATCGCATCAGAAGAAAGCCGGCACCCCGACCATGGGCGGCATCCTGATCGTCGTCACCATCCTCATTCCTACGCTGCTCTGGGCCGATCTCACTCACCTCTACGTCTGGATCGCCATGTTCGGTCTCTTCACCTTCGCCATCATCGGCTTCATCGACGATTACGCCAAGGTGATGAACAAACGGAACCTGGGGCTGACCAGCGGCCAGAAGTTCGCGCTCCAGCTGATCGTCGCCGCGGTGATTACCATCGTGCTCGCTTTCATGCGCCACGACGGCTCCTATACGACCGTGCTCAATGTGCCGTTCTTCAAGCAGTTCCAGCCCGACCTCGTCATTCCATCCCTGCTCTCGAATCCGCTGACGTACGTGATCGGCTTCCTGCCCTTCTACATCTTCTTCGTGCTCGTGGTGGTGGGCGCGAGCAACGCGGTCAACGTCACCGACGGTCTCGACGGCCTCGCCATCGGCCTCATGGTGATCTCCGCCAGCGCCCTCACCATGCTCGCCTACACGAGCGGCAACCGCGAGCTGGCCCAGTATCTTCTGCTCATCCGCAACCCGCGCACCGCCGAGCTCACCATCTTCTGCTCTTCCATGGTGGGCGCGAGTCTCGGTTTCCTCTGGTGGAATTCGCATCCGGCCGATATCTTCATGGGCGACGTGGGCAGTCTCGCGCTGGGCGGCGCCATGGGCGTGGTCGCGGTGCTTATTAAAGAGGAACTGCTGCTGCTCTTCATCGCCGGCATGTTCGTCGTCGAACTGGTGAGCGTGATTCTGCAGGTGGGCAGCTACAAGCTGCGCAAAAAACGCATCTTCCGCATGGCGCCCATCCACCATCACTTCGAAGCGCTGGGCTGGCCGGAATCGAAAATCATCGCGCGCTTCTGGATCTGCGGGCTCGTGCTCGCCCTCTTCGCCCTCACCACCCTGAAACTCAGATGAAGATCGAAGCCGCAAAAATTCTCGTCGTCGGCATGGAGCGCTCCGGGCGCGCCGCATTCGCCTTCCTGCACGCGCACGGCGCCGACGTCACCGCAACCGATCTGAAGCCGCAGGATGTCGACAAGTTCCGCATCCAGACCGGCGAACTCTTCGACGAGCCCTGGGAGACGATCGTTCTCTCGCCCGGTGTACCGGCCGATCTGCCGCCGCTCAATCGCGCACGCGCGCGCGGCGTCAACGTGATCGGCGAAGTGGAACTGGCCGCGCCGTTCCTCAAAGGCCCGGTCATCGGCATCACGGGATCGAACGGCAAGACCACCACCACCTCGCTCGTCGGGCATATTCTGCAGCAGGCGGGCGTCGCCGCGCAGGTCGGCGGAAACATCGGAACGCCCGTGATCGCGATGGCGGAAGCTTCGGACCCGAATCAATGGAACGTGCTCGAGCTCTCGAGTTTCCAGCTCGAAACCATCCGCACTTTCCGGGCGCATGTCGCGGTCTGCCTCAACGTCACCCAGAATCACCTCGACCGCCACTACACGTTCGAAAACTACGCATCGGCCAAAGGCAATCTCTTCCGCACCCAGAAGCCGGGCGACTACGCCGTGCTCAACGCGGACGATGCTACCTGCCGCTCCTTCGCCGCTCTGAGCGCCGGCACGCCGGTCTGGTTCAGCGCGAAGAACATCGAGGAACTCATGCCCGCATCGGAAATCCCGATTCCCGGCATGCACAACGTCGAAAACGTGATGGCTGCCGCGGCTGTCTGCCGCATCGCCGGCGTGGCCAATCCGGACATCGCCGCCGCCGTCCGCACTTTCAAGGCCGTCGAACATCGCCTCGAATTCGTCACCGAAATCAATGGCGTCAGCTTCTACAACGATTCGAAAGCCACCAGCGTGGACGCCACCATGAAGGCGCTCGACTCGTTCGAAGGCGGGCTCTGGGTGATCCTCGGCGGCAAGGACAAGGGCAGCGACTACACGATTCTGCGCCATCGCCTGAGCCGGAAAGCCAAAGCCGTGCTGCTGATCGGCGCGGCGGAGGACAAAATCGCGGAAGCGGTGGAAGGCGCCACGCGCATCATCCGCTCCGGCACTCTCGAGAAGGCCGTTGCCACTGCGTGGGCCGAAGCGGAGCGCGGCGATACCGTGCTGCTCGCGCCCGCCTGCGCCAGTTTCGATCAGTTCAAAAGCTACGAGGACCGCGGAAAGGTCTTCAAGGATCTGGTGAGGGGGTTGGGTGGCGCAAAGGCTTAAGACAGACTGGATTCTCTTCACCACCGTGGTGCTGATGGTGCTTTTCGGCGCCGTCATGATCTACAGCGCCTCGTCGGTCGTGGCCGACATCCGCATGGGGTCGAGCTACTACTTCGCGCTGCGCCAGCTCATCTGGATGGCCATCGCGATCCCGCTGATGATGTTCCTCAAACGGCTGAACTACCGCTATCTGCAGACGCCCGCGGTGGCGTTCACCGCCATGGGCCTCGTCGTCGTGCTGCTCGCCGCGGTGTGGTTCGCAGATCCGCGCCAGCACCGCTGGATCCGCTTCGGTCCGTTCGGCGGCCTGCAGCCATCGGAATTCGCCAAGCCCGCGCTCGCGCTCTTCCTCGCCTACTTCATCGCGCTGCGCTCGCGCGCCATCAACAGCCGCTATACGCTGCTGCCCGCGTTCCTCGCGCTCGGCTTCGTCACCATGGCCGTGGTCGTGGCCGATCTCGGCACCGCCATCGTGCTCGTCGGCACCGCGGCGGTCGTCTTCATCGTGGCTGGCCTCGAGCCGCGCTACATCGTGATCGCGCTGGTCGTCGGTTTTCTCGGCTGCTGCGCGGCCATCGCGGCCAAGCCGTATCGTCTCGTCCGCGTCATTACCTACGTCGACCCGCAGCTCAAAGTCGTCGACAAATTCGACAAAGGCGGCTGGATTCGCGCCCAGATGAAGAAATCGATCACCGCGCGCGACACGAACTATCAGTCGGAACAGGCGAAGATCGCGGTGGGCTCGGGCGGCCCGCTGGGCGTCGGCCTGATGCAGGGCAAACAGAAGCTCTTCTACCTGCCCGAAGCCCACACCGACACAATCTACGCGGTGGTCGGCGAAGAAACGGGCCTGTTCGGCTCGGTCGGCATCCTCATCGGCTTCATCGTGATCCTCTGGCGCGGCATCCGCGCCACCGTTCTGATCCCGGATGATTTCGGCCGCTATCTGGCTCTCGGCATCACCACCATGCTGGTGATCCAGGCATTCTTCAACATGAGCGTGGTGCTCGGCATGGTGCCGACCAAAGGCATTCCGCTGCCCATGATCAGCTTCGGCGGCAGTTCGCTGCTGGTCACCCTCGCGTCGCTGGGAATTCTGCTCAACGTCTCCGAGCATGCGGGCTAAGCTCTTCGTGATGGCCGGCGGCGGCACCGGAGGGCACGTGATCCCCGGCATCGCGGTCGCGCGCGAACTGCGCCGCATGGGGCATGAAGTATTGTTCGTCGGAACCGGGCGCGGCGTCGAAAACAAGCTGGTTCCCGCCGCGGGCTTCCGGCTCGAAAAGATTCGCGTGGGTGGCATGAAAAACCTCGGCCTGGTGACGCGCCTGGCAAGCGCGTGGCGGCTGGTGGCGGAAACCATGGAGCAGGTCGTGAAGTTCGGCGAATGGGAGCCCGCTGCCGTGTTCAGCATGGGCGGGTACGTGGCGGGCCCTCCCGTGCTCGCGGCCTTGCTGCGCGGCGTCCCGCTCGTCGTCATGGAACCGAACGCGATTCCCGGAGCAACGAATCGTTACGTCGCGCGCTGGGTGACGCGGGCGCTGATCAATTTTGAGGAAACCGCGCGCTATTTTCCGGCGGGACGAACCGAACTCACCGGAGTCCCGGTCCGCGAAGAGTTCTTCCAGTCCCCGGTGCGTCCCGAAGGCGGCGGTATCAGAATCCTCATTACCGGCGGCAGCCAGGGCTCGCGAACTCTCAACGAAGCCGCGCGCGCCGCCTGGCCGCTTTTCCGGGGATCCGAGATGTGGATCCGGATCGTTCATCAGACCGGCACGGCGATGTACGAACAGATCGCGGCCGAATTCGCCAAAACCGGCCTCGCCGGCGAAGTGGTGCCTTTCATTACCGACATGCCCGCCGCCTTCGCCGAAGCAGATCTCGTGGTCTGCCGTTCCGGAGCCGGCACCGTTTCCGAACTCGCCGCGGCGGGAAAGCCGTCGATCCTGATTCCCTTCCCTTTCGCCGCCGACAATCATCAGCTCAGAAACGCCGAAGCCTTCGTGCGCGCCGGAGCTGCCGTCCTCTCGCTCGATCGCGAATGGACCGGCGAGAAGTTTTTCGAAACCGTCAGAGCGCTGGCGAGCGACCGCTCGAAGCTCGATTCCATGGGCGAGTCCGCAAGGAAGCTCGCGCATGCGGGAGCCGCGCGCCGCGCCGCGGAAATATTGGTGGAAATCTCCGAAGTTCGTTGACAGCCGTTGCGAGAGCCGAAACAATAAAGGGTTGAAATGTTTTTTTCACGGCAGCACCTCCATTTCGTGGGAATCGGTGGAATCGGCATGAGCGGTATCGCCGAAGTGCTGCTGAATTTTGGTTACACCATCTCGGGGTCCGATCTTCGCCTTTCGCCCACCACCGACCGCCTCACGAAACTCGGCGCCACCATCTACGAAGGCCACAAAGCTTCGAACGTCGGCTCGGCCAAAGCCATCGTGGTCAGCTCCGCGGTCGATGAATCGAATCCCGAAGTGCAGGAAGCGCGCCGCCTGCAGATCCCGGTGATCCCGCGCGGCGAACTCCTCGCCGAGCTGATGCGCCTGAAATACGGGATTGCCGTCGCCGGCAGCCACGGCAAAACGACCACCACCTCGATGATCGCCACCATCCTGAGCCACGCCGGCATGGACCCCACCGTCGTCGTCGGCGGCAAGGCCGCGGCCATGGGCGGCTCCAACGCGCGCGTCGGGAAGAGCGAGTTCCTCGTGGTCGAATCGGATGAAAGCGACGGCTCTTTCCTCAAGCTCTCGCCCATCCTCGCCATCGTCACCAACATCGACCGCGAGCATCTCGATCACTACTCCGACATCGCGACCATCCGCAACGCCTTCACCGAATTCGTCAATAAAGTACCGTTTTACGGAGCCGCCATCCTCTGTCTCGATGACGAAAACATCCAGATGATGCTGCCCTCCGTACGCCGCCGCACCATCACCTACGGCCACAACACGCAGGCGGATTATCAGCCCGCGAGCGAACGCTCGAGCGGCCTCGAGAACCGCTTCACCCTGCGCGGACCGGAAGGCGACCTCGGCCAGTTCCGGCTCAACATCCCCGGCGAACACAACGTCCTGAACGCGACCGCGGCCATCGCCGCCGCCATCGAGCTGCGCATCCCGGTCGACACCATCCGCGAAGGCCTGCGCCAGTTCTCGGGCGTCGCGCGCCGCTTCGATATCCGCGGTGAGGTCCATGGCATCACGGTGGTTGACGATTACGGCCACCACCCCACCGAAATCCGCGCCACGCTCGCCGCAGCGCGCTCTTGCCGCCCGAAGAAGCTCCACGTGCTCTTCCAGCCGCACCGCTATACGCGCACGCTCCATCTCATGGACGATTTCGCGCGTGCTTTCCACCAGGCCGATCATGTCGTGGTGCTCGATATCTACGCCGCTTCGGAAAAACCCATCGAGGGCGTCACCTCGGAAGTTCTCGTCGATCGCATGCGCCAGTTCGGCCATCGCGGCGCCGAATATGCCGGCTCGAATCCGGAAGGCATCGGGAAAATCGTCCGCGGCGCCGGGCCGGGGGACATGATCCTCACGCTCGGCGCGGGCAGCGTCTCGCAGCTCGGCGAAAAAATTCTGGAGGCTCTCGGTGCCTAGACCGCTCGCCCCTGAGAAAAAACCTCTTTTTTCGAAATCGAATATCGGCCTCTGGTTCCGCGTCACTTTCTGGCTCGCCATCCTCGCCTCCATCGCTTTCGCGGCGAAGCAGGCCCGCGCGTACCTCAACACCGACCCGCACTTCCAGCTCGCCTGCGAAGCCGGCGCGCCCGGCTGCGTCTCGCTCGAAATCCGCGGCGCCGTCCACGCCAGCCGCGCCCGCCTCGAATCCGTCTTCGCGCCCGATTTCGGCTCGAGCGTCTTCCGGATTCCGCTCGCCGAACGCCGCCGCCATCTGCTGGCCATCGACTGGGTCTCGACCGCCGTCATCTCGCGCGTCTGGCCCAACCGCATCGTGGTCACCATCACGGAGCGCAAACCCGTCGCCTTCGCCAAACTCGCCATCGGCGATTCCGCGCGTTATCGCTTCGCGCTCGTCGACCAGCAGGGCGTGCTGATGTCTCTGCCGCCGAAGGTCCGCTTCCGCCTGCCGGTCGCCAGCGGCCTCACCGAGCAGCAGCCGGAAGCCGAACGCAGCCGCCGGATCCACGCCATGCAGCATCTGCTCGACGATCTCGGCCCGCAGGCCGCCGATATCTCGGAAGTCAATACCGCCATCACCGAAAACCTGCGCGTCATCACCGCAATCGATGGCCGCGCCGTCGAGCTCTGGCTGGGCGACCAGCACTACCGCTCGCGCTACCAGCATTTCCTCGGCAACTACGCCGAAATCAGAAAGCACACGCCGGATTCAAGCGTGTTCGATCTCCGGATGGACGACCGGATTCTGGCGAAGTAAAGGGCACTGATCGATGAGTACGAAACCGATACTGGCAACCGGGCTCGATGCAGGCAGCAGCACGACGCGCTGCGTCATCGCGGTCCTTGAAGACGGGCGCCTGCGCGTGCTCGGCTACGGAGCCGTTCCCTCCGCGGGATGGTCGAAGAGCCGCATCGCCGATCAGCAGGCCGTCTCCGCCTGCATCCTCGCCGCGGTCGAGGAAGCCGAAGCCATGGCGCAGACGACGGTCGGCACGGTCGTCACCGGCCTCGGCGGACTCACCGTGCGCGGCGCCAACAGCCGCGGCCGCATGGAACTCGGGCGTCCGCGCGAGGTCGAGCAGCGCGACATCAACCGCGCTATGGACCGTGCCCTGC
>DASPQQ010000287.1:0-14035 GCA_035624885.1 Bryobacteraceae bacterium
TCTTGCCGATCGCCCATTCCATCAGAGCGTAGTCGTTGCCGCCGCGGCCATTGGGAAGATCGGCCACGAACAGATCGGCGCGGACGTGGTGCAGAATGGCGCGCGTTTCAACAGAGCTCGGGCGGATCTCGACGGCGCGGACCCAGCTGGGTTCCGTGATCGGCAGAACCGACATCGGCTTGTACCATTCGTCCTGGCCGACGGCGGGCATCGTGTAATCGGGAGCCTTCACGACGAAGGTCGGCGGTCCGAGAAGCTTTTCGGTATCCCAGTGCACGCTGTCGTCCCACACCTTCGGCTTCGGCAGATCTTTCACGTCGCCCAGCTGCGAACCCTGATCGACCCACGCCATGATCGTCGCAATCTGCGCATCGCTCAAAGAGCGATCGTTGGCAAAGTGCTTGATGCCGACACTCTTGTCGATGCTCCATGGCGGCATGTTGCGGTTGGCCACCTGCGTCCGGATGGAGCGGGCCCACGGACGGGCTTCTTCATATGTAGATACGGAGAACGGCGCGGCAGTGCCTTTGTGATGGCACTCTTCGCACTTCTCCTGAAACATGGGTGCGACGTCTTTCGCGAATGTCACCGGCTTCTGACCGTTCGGGCCGATGGATTCAGCGGCAAAGGAAGTGGAAGTGAGGGCAAGAAAGGCGCCGGCAGCAAGAGCGATTCGGTTGAGACTGCGGGTCATGGAAAACTCCTTCATCGGACAGCAGGAAGTCGGGCCCCTTTTTCGGCCCCTGGCGGACTTCGAGGAACAGTTTATCTACGCATGTAGCGGGAGTCAAGCACCCCGAAATCAGCACCCCGAAATCAGCGGGTTGTAAAAAACAAAAAGCGGCCGACGTGTCGCAGGGCGCGGTTTTGTCTTCGTTTTCCGGCCGCGGAATGGGGCGCGGATCGCGCTTTTCGCGCAATACTAAGCCATGAAGACCGGCCAGATTGCGCTTTGCCTCTGGTTCGGTTGCGCCGCGGCAATCGCGGCCAGCCCGGAAGTGACGCGCTGGGAGAAAGAGGCGCGCAGCGTCACGATTGTGCGGGATGACTGGGGCATCGCGCACGTCTATGCGAAGACCGATCGCGGAGCGGTTTTCGGCATGATCTATGCGCAGGCCGAAGATGACTTCGATCGCGTGGAAACCAACTACATCAATGCCATGGGCCGGCTCGCGGAGGCAGAAGGCGAGTCGAAGATCTGGCAGGATCTGCGCATGAAGCTGTTCATCGATCCGGCCGAACTCGAAAAACAATACGCCGCGAGCCCCGCATGGCTGCAGTAGCTGATGGATGCCTTCGCCGACAGCCTGAACTACTACCTCTACCGGCATCCGCAGGTGAAGCCGCGCGTGATCCGGCGATTTGAACCGTGGATGGCGCTGAGTTTCACGGAGGGAAGCATCGGCGGAGATATCGAGCGCGTCAATCTGGCCGAACTCGAGAAGTTCTACGGGAGCGGCTCCGGGCACGGCGCCGCGGTCGCGCAGGTGGCGGATCGCGAGCCCGCGGGTTCGAACGGCATGGCGATCGCGCCGGCGAACACCGCAGGCCATCACGCGCTGCTGCTGATCAATCCGCACACGTCTTTCTTCTTCCGCTCGGAACTCGGGATGACGAGTGAAGAGGGGATGGATGCCTACGGCGCGGTCACGTGGGGACAGTTCTTCATTTACCAGGGATTCAACGATCGCGTGGGCTGGATGCATACGTCGAGCGGCGTGGATGCGGTGGATGAGTATCTGGAGACGGTTTCGAAGAAAGGCTCGGGATTCGTTTACCGCTGCGGCGGCGAAGAAAGGCCGGTTGTCGCGAAAGAGATCACTGTTCCATATAAGGCTGCGAACGGGATGGCGGAGCGGAAGTTCACGGTTTACTACACGCATCACGGACCGGTGACGCGCGAAGCGAGCGGCAGGTGGGTGACGATCCGGCTGATGCAGAAGCCGATCGAGGCGCTGGGCCAGTCGTGGCTGCGCACGAAGGCGCGCAGTTACAAGGAATACCGGCAGACGATGGAGCTGAAGGCGAACTCCTCGAACAACACGGTGTTCGCCGATGCCGATGGAGATATCGCCTACTTCCACGGCAATTTCATTCCGCGGCGCGATGCGCGGTTCGATTTCACGAAGCCGGTCGACGGGAGCGATCCGGATACGGACTGGAAGGGCCTGCTCGAAGTGGACGAAGCGCCGAATCTGTTCAATCCCGCAAGCGGCTGGCTTTATAACTCGAACAACTGGCCGTGGTCGGCGGCGGGGCCGAGCAGCCGGAAGAAAGAGGATTTCCCGGCGTATGTCGAAACGGGCGGCGAATCGGCGCGCGGGCTGCATGCCATCCGGGTGCTCCAGAACAAAAAGGACTTCACGCTCGATTCCCTGACCGCGGCGGCGTTCGACAGCTATCTCACGTGGTTCGATCAGCCGCTGCCCGCGCTGATCCGGGCGTGGGACAGCCTCGCGGCTGCGAATCCGCTGAAGGCGAAACTGGCCGATCAGATCGGAGTGCTGCGGAAGTGGGACCGGCGGTGGGGTGTGGATTCGATTCCGACTTCGCTTGCGGTGTTCTGGGGTGAAGACCTGCGGCAGCGCGCGGGAGGCGATGCGATGAAGGCGAGCGGCGAGGAGATGCTCCAATCGCTGGCGGCGGCTTCGGGCAAACTGACGGCGGATTTCGGGACGTGGAAAACGCCATGGGGTGAAATCAATCGTTTCCAGCGCCTGACCGGCGATCTGGTGCAGCCGTTCAGCGATGCGAAGCGGAGCATTCCGGTCGGCTTTACTGCCGCGATCTGGGGGTCGCTCGCCTCGTTCGGCGCGCGAGCTTATCCGGGCACGAAGAAGTGGTATGGAACGAGCGGGAACAGCTTTGTCGCGGTGGTGGAATTCGGCGAGAGGGTACACGCGAGAGCGGTTACCGCGGGCGGGCTGAGCGGCAACCCGGCGTCAAAGCACTTCAACGATCAGGCGAGGCGCTATGCCGCCGGGAATCTGCGCGAGGTGTATTTCTACCGGGATCAGCTGCGCGGGCACACCGAACGCGAATATCATCCCTGAGATCTCAGATGCCGGTACAGCAGCCGCGCCAGCGCGAGCACCGGAACGCTGAGGAACACTCCGGCAATGCCGCCGATTTCGCCGCCGGCGAAGACGCCGAAGATCACCATGAGCGGGTGCAGCGCCACGCCGCGGCTCATGAGCACCGGCGAGAGCGCGTAGTCCTGCAACATGCGGAACACGGCGAGGAAGACGCCGAGCCAGAGGAGATGCGGATAGCCGCTCGCCGCGCTCACGGCAAGAACGATCAGCGCGGCGGCGAGGGGGCCGACCAGCGGCACAAACTCGAGCAGAAACGCGATGGCGGCAAGCAGGATCGCATAGGAGACGCCGAGCAGGCTCAGCACCAGCGTGAAGACCGTGAAGGTGCTGCAGGAGAGCAGCAGCAGGGCCCGCATGTATTGCAGAAGCAGAAGGTGGATATCGTCGAGCATCGCTTCGGCCGCCGCGCGGCGCGCGGGAAACAGATCGAGCAATGCGCCGCGGATGCCGCGCCCGTCGCGCAGCATGAAGAAACTCAGGATGGGGATGATGATCAGGTAGATGAGATTGCGTGAAGCCGAGAGAACCTGCAGGCTGATGCGCGGGACGAGCGACGCGATGTCGCTGTAATGAGCGCGGAACTGGTTTTCGAGCAGCCTGGCCGCCTGCTGGCCGAGCGATTCGACGGCTCCTTCAGCGGGCGGCGGCGCCTGCTGCATGCGGTCGATGAAAGCCGGCGCGGCTTTGGCGAGATTGGCGGCCTGCCGGACCACCACGGTCCCGATCAGACCCAGCAGGGCGCCGACCAGCGCGAGGACGAGCAGAAACGTCACGGCCAGCGCCGGCGTGCGGGTTCGCGAAGGAAAGCGCCGCGAGATGAGGTCCATCAAAGGCTGGAGGAGATGCGCGAACAGAAGAGCGATGACGAAGACCAGCAGCGTCTGGCGCACGCGATAAAGAGTCAGCAGGCCGAGAACGATCAGGATCGCGGTCCACGCGGCGCGCGCGGCGCGGGAATCAAGCCCCGGCATCGGCCGGCTCCGGATCCGAAGGCTCGATCTTCTCCACATGGACGCGCGCGATGCGGTTGTGCTCCATCGCGGTCACGGTATAGCGGCGGCCTTCGAAATCGACCGATTCGCCCGCTTTGGGAATGTAGCCGAGACGCGAAAGAATATAGCCCGCGACCGTTTCGAACCCGGCGTCCACGGGCAGCTCGATGCCGTAGAGGGACGCGAAGTCGCGGATGCTCAGAGAGCCATCGAGATCGAGACTGGCGGTGGCGGGAGGGGCGGGCGCCGGCTGTTCGTCGAATTCATCTTCGATTTCGCCGACGATCTGCTCGAGCACATCCTCCACGGTGACCAGCCCGGTCACGGTGCCGAACTCATCGACCACCAGCGCCAGGTGGGCGTGGCGCTGGCGGAAATCCTCCAGCATCCGGGTCAGCGGCTTGGTCTCGGGGACGATCGGCGGTTTGCGCATCGTTCTCTGCATGGAGAATGCGGGAGCGCTGCGGCCGGCGCGAATGGCGAGACGGCGTTCATACCAGAGATGCAGCATGTCCTTGAAGAACACGATGCCGATCAGGCGGTCCGGTTTCTCGTGCCAGACGGGCAGACGCGAGTGGCCGGATTCGATCATCGCCTGGAGCACCTCGTCGAGCGTGGCGGTGAAGGGAATCGAAACGATGTCGCGGCGCGGCTGCATGATTTCGCGAACCGACAGATCTTCCAGATCGAGCACGCGCAGAATCATGGTTTCCTGCGCCTTGGGCAGATACCCCGCGAAACGGCTGGAGCTGACCACATGCCGGAGCTCTTCGGCCGAATGGCCGCCTCCGCGATGCGTTGCTTTCCCGCCCAGCGCGCGCGTGATGGCTTTCGACGAGCCTTCCACCACCGCGACGAACACCGTGGTCACACGATAGAAGAGCATCAGCGCGGGGGCGACGATCACGGCCAGACGATCGGCTTTGTCGATGGCGAGATTCTTGGGCACCACTTCGCCGATCACGACATGGCAATAGGTCATGACGACGAACGCGAGGACGAAGGAAACGGCGCGCAGCCAGACGCCCGTGGCCGGCGAGATCACCGGGTGGAAGAGAGAAATCACAATGGCGTAAAGCGTATCTTCTCCGGCCCAGCCGAGCCCGAGACTTGCCAGCGTGACCCCGATCTGCGTGACGGACAGCAGCTTTTCCGGATTGGCCAGCAGCGCCAGAGCCGTCTTCGCGCCGGCGATGCCTTCTTCCTCCAGGCGGCGCAGACGCGACTCGCGCACCGACAGCAGCGCCACTTCGGAGGCGGCGAAGAAGCCGTTCACCGCGAGGATGAAGGCCAGCAGGATCAGCCGGATTGTGTAGTTGGGAGCGGGCACCGAGCCTCGAATCCAGTGTGTGTTCCTTACAGTGTAGAGGCTTACAATCACAGGTGGTGCGCCGCCTCCTCGTTGCCGTCAACATATTGATCGCGATTCTGGTTGTGACGGCCGCAGCCGTCTTCTACGAAGTGTTCTGGCGCGCCCTGCCCGAGACTTCGGGAACGGTTGCAACTTTCGTCTCGCAGCCGGTTGAAGTGGATCGCGACCGGCTCGGCGTGCCGCACATCAAAGCGCGCACGCTCGATGACGCCTGGTTTGTGCTCGGTTATGTCACGGCCGAGGACCGCATGTTCCAGATGGACGGGCTGAGGCGCGTGGCGGGCGGCGATCTGGCGGAAATCGTGGGTCCTGGGGCGCTCGAATCGGATCTCGAATCGCGCAAGCTGCGCATGCGGCGTATGGCCGAACAGAGCTACACGCAGATGTCTCCGGAAGACAAAGCGGTGATGGAGGCTTACGCGCGCGGCGTCAATGCCTACCTCGAGACGCACCGCGGACGCTACGGATTCGAGTTCGCGGTGCTCGGCTACGACCCGAGGCCCTGGAGCGTGGTGGATTCTCTGCTGGCCGGCCTGCAGATGTTCCGCACCCTCACCAACGACTGGAAATACAAGATGGTGAAGCACCGCATGCTGGCCGGCGGCGAGCCCGACAAGATCGCCTTCCTGTTCCCGAATCGCGCCGGCACGGAGTTCATGCCGGGCGGCGATGTGCATCCGGGATCGAATGCGTGGGCCATCGCGGGCTCCCGTTCGGCCAGCGGAAAGCCGCTCGTCTCAAACGATATGCACCTCGAGTTCGCCGTTCCCGGCGTCTGGTACCTCGCCCATATCGAGGCGCCCGGGATGAACGTGACGGGAGTGTCGCTGCCCGGCGTGCCGGGCATCGTTTCCGGGCACAACGACCGGATTGCGTGGGGCATGACGAACCTCGGTTTCGACGTGCAGGATCTTTATATGGAGAAGATCGACCTGCGCACCGGCCAGTACCTCTACCAGGGAAAGATGGAGCAGGCGAGGCAGGAGCGCGAAGTCATCGCGGTGCGAGGCCAGGCGCCGGAAGAACTGATGCTGTGGGTCACGCGCCACGGGCCGGTGTTCGATGTGGAGCAGGGGATGCCGCTCGCGATCAAGTGGACTGCGGGGCAGCCGGGCGTGCTGCAAAACGTCTTTCCTGAAGTGAACCGCGCGCGCAACTGGGAAGAATTCCGCCGCGCCATTTCCCGCTTCGGCGGGCCGGGCCAGAACTTTGTTTACGGCGATGTGGACGGCAACATCGGTTATCTTGCAGCGGGGAAACTGCCGATCCGGCGCAACTATTACGGAGATGTGCCGGTGGACGGCAGTTCCGGGCAGTATGAATGGGATGGCTACATTCCGTTCGATGAGCTGCCGCACGCATTCAATCCCGCCAATGGACTCGTGGTCACGGCGAATCAGAGCCCCTTCCCGCCGGATTATCGCTATCACGTGAGCGGGTTCTTCGATTCGCCCTATCGCTCGCAGCAGATCTTCGACCTGCTGGCGGCGGGCGGCACGAAGCTCCGGCCGGAAGACAGTCTGCGCGTCCAGAAAGATGTTTACAGCGCGCAGCACGAGTTTCTCGCCCAACGGATTGTGGCGGCCTATGACAAGCACGGCTCTTCGGGAGCGGCTTTTGCCGACGCGGCGGCGATTCTGCGGAAGTGGGACGGGCAGATGGACCGGGACAGCCCGGCGCCGCTGATCGTCACGCTGGCCTATCAGCATCTGCGCACGGCGATTGCCGACCGGGCCTCGCCGGGCAACGGCAAGACATACGACCTGCGCATTTCCGCCGCGGTGGTGGAACGCCTGATCCGGCAGCGGCCGGCCGGATGGTTCGGCGATTACGACGAGCTGCTGCTGCGCTCCTTCGCCGACGGCATCGAAGAAGGCCAGCGCATGCAGGGCAAAGACGTGAAGCGCTGGAAGTGGGGCAAATACATGTACCGCGAAGTGGATCATCCCGTCGGCAGCCGGCTGCCGCTGGTGGCGGGGTACTTCGATATCGGTCCCGAGCCGATGAGCGGCGGGCCGACGACGGTGAAGCAGACCTCGCTGCGGATTGGCCCGTCGGAGCGGATGGACGCGTCGCTGGGGGATCTCGACGCGTCGCTCATGGAGATTCCGATCGGCGAATCCGGCCATGTCGCGTCGGCGCACTACAGGGACCAGTGGGATGCGTATTACAACGGCCGCAGTTTCCCGATGCAGTTCCACCACGTGGATGCGAAGAGTACGGTGACGTTTGTTCCGCAGCACTAGACTCATTGCCGCGCTGCTGTGCGCGGCCCTTGCCGCCGCCGCGCAGGATTCGTTTCACTTCGTGATCGTGGGAGACCGGACGGGTGAAGCCACTCCGGGCGTTTACGAGCGAGTGCTCGAGGAAGCCGCGGCGACCAATCCGGCTCTGATCCTGACCCTCGGCGACACGATTGAGGGTGAGCACAACGCGACGGCCGAAGCCGAGTGGCTGGACGTGGAGCGGATGCTCGCGCCGTATAAACGGATTCCGGTCTATCTGACTCCCGGCAATCACGATGTGTGGAACGCCTTCTCGGCGGACTTGTTCCGCAAACATTCCGGGCACGAACTGCATTACAGCTTCGATTACGGCCGGGCTCATTTCACCGTGCTCGATAACAGCCGGGTGGAAACGTTCACGCCGGAAGAGCTGGCGTTTCTCACGTCCGATCTGAAGGCTCACGCGGCGCAGCCGCTGAAGTTCGTCATTTCGCACAAGCCTTCCTGGGCCGTTTCCGTCATGATGAACAATCCGGACTTCGAGCTGCACCGCATCGCGAAGCAGTTTGGCGTCGAGTACGTGATTGCGGGCCATGTGCACGGGCTGTTCGAGTCCGTGCTGGATGGCGTCACTTACATCTCCGCTCCCAGCGCGGGCGGCAATCTGCGTTCCACCAGGCAGTATGAAGACGGCTGGTTTTACGGATACATGCAGGTCGACGTCAGCCCGGGGTCGGCATCGATCAGCGTGAAGGAAATCGGCCCGCCGTTCGGCAGAAGCCGCACCACCGCGCTCTCCGATTGGGGAAAAACCGGGCTCGTTCAGCGCCGGTAGTTTTCAAGCGCGTTGCGCATCATGTGCAGGCCGGTGTCGCCGGCGGCCGTGAGAATCGATTCCGGATGGAACTGCACAGCTTCGATCGGCAGTTCGCGGTGCCGGATGCCCATGATGACGCCATCGTCCGATTCCGCGGTCACTTCGAGCACCGCGGGCAGGCTTTCGGGAATCGCGTAGAGCGAATGATACCGGCCCACTTCGATTTCTTCCGGCAATCCTCTGAAAACGCCGATGCCGCGGCTGCGCACTTTCGAGGGCTTGCCATGCATCGGGTAAGGCAGGACGCCGAGTTCGCCGCCGAAGGCTTCGACGATTCCCTGCAAGCCGAGACAGACACCGAAGATCGGAATGCGTTTTTCCGCAGCGTGCAGCACCAGCCTGGGCACGCCGAAATCCTCCGGCCGGCCGGGTCCCGGTGAGATGAGAATCATGTCCGGGTGGACCGCGTCGAGGACTTCGAACGGGACGCCGGCGCGGTACGTGACCACTTCCGCGCCCGCCTGCCGCGCGTAATTGGCGAGCGTGTGGATGAAGCAATCGTCGTTATCGACGAGAAGCAGCTTCATCTTCACTTTGGGCAGCGCCGCCGGAGCGCCGGGCTTTTCAGGCTGCGGGCCCAGCAGCCGGAAAAAGCCATTGGCCTTCAGCCGCGTCTCGCGTTCTTCAGCGGCCGGATTCGAATCGTAAAGCAGCGTCGCGCCCGCCGGATAGGTGGCATAGCCGTCGCGCAGGTAGGTGGTGCGGATCAGAATGCCGGTGTTGATGTTGCCGTTCAGCGACAGCATCCCCACCGCGCCGCCGTACCAGCCGCGCGCACTCTTTTCGAGGCTTTCGATCGCGATGGCCGCGGCCTTCTTGGGCGCGCCGATCAGCGTGACCGCCCACATGTGGCTGAGAAAGGCATCGATCGAATCGAAGCCGGGCTGCAGATAGCCTTCCACGTGATCCACGGTATGGAAGAGCCCCGCATACGCTTCGATGATGCGCCGCCCGATCACCTTCACCGAACCCGGTTTGCACACGCGGCTCTTGTCGTTGCGATCCACGTCGGTGCACATCGTCAGCTCCGATTCTTCCTTGAGCGAATCGAGCAGTGCGCGGACGTTCCTTTCATCCTGCATGGCGTCGCCGGTGCGTTTGGCCGTGCCCGCGATCGGACACGTTTCGACGCGATCGCCTTCCACCCTCACGAACATCTCCGGCGATGCGCCCACCAGTTGTTCGTCGGCGAACTGGATCAGGAATTCGTACGGGCTCGGGCTCGCCTTCTGCATGGCGCGGAACAGTTCCGACGCCTTGCCGGAGTAAGTGGTCTTGAACGTCTGCGCGAGCACGACTTCGTAGTACTCGCCCTGGCGCATGCCTTCGCGCACGGTTTCGACGCCGGCCATGTACTCTTCAGGCGTGTGATCCGACGTGATGGGACTCGGGCCGCGCACCGGCGCGGGAGGCACGCGTTCGCCGGTGCGTTCGAGCCCGCGCGTCGTGAGTCCGCAGCCTGCGAACTCATATGTATACCGCTCGATCACTTCGCGCTTGCGGTCGACGTAGATGATGTCGTCGCAGAGGAAGAGCTGCAGATCCTTGCGGCTGTTGCGCGCGAGGCGCAGCGGGATGGGCTCGAACTGAAAGAGCAGGTCGTAGCCGAAGGCTCCAGCAAACGCCAGTTTGTCGTCGAGCGGGGTGCGGAATTCCTCGGTCAGCGCGCGCAGAATCGAAAAGACCGACGGCTGTTTGCTGCGGTCCTCTTCCGCAAACAGCTTCGGCATGGGCTTCAGCCGCCCGCGCAGAGTGCCCTGATCTTCATGAAAATCCTCCCAGTGCGGATGCTTCTCAAGCACGGGCGCCAGCATGCGATTGATGGCAACGCCGCGGTCATTGAGAGGCCGGAAGGCGACCTCGCGCTGAAATCCGACCAGTTCGAGCGGAGGCCGCACCGAAACGATGTCCCATCGTGAATAACGCCCCGGGTATTCGTAACCGGACGAGAGATAGAGGCCCCGGTACTCATCCAGTTCACGCAGGTAACGGCCGCAGCCGTCCGCGAAGGGCAACGAAGAGGTAGCCCTTGAGACAGTGATGCCGTGAGGCGTTTGGTACTGAACTTCAGGCATGGACGGGTGTGATTTACCAGTATCGCCCAGGGCAGGCGCCGGAACGCCGCGGAAGATATGGCGGAGGAAGAGGGATTCGAAAGGCATCAGCGTATTGAAAACAAGGAACTTGTTGAATTTTCATTTCGCCACGTGCGCTCAAATCGCACCTTTCGCAGATCGGTCGCACGTATTTCACACGCGGCTTCTCACAACACCTGCCTGCCAAGGATCATGATACATTCTCGGATTATGCCCATTCCGCTGATCCCAGTCATCGCCGGAGCGCTGCTCGGCAAGGCTTCATCGAAGCCCGAGAAAAAGATCGCTGTCAACGGTCGCGTCAAGAAGGACGGAACGCGCGCGAAGGCGCACATGCGGAAGGCATCGAAAAAGAAGTAGTCACCACATCTCGCGAATGCCGGGCCGCTTTGCGCCCTTCTTGAGATTTTTGGTTTTCTCGATCACCCGGAGATTGTCCGAGGTGTTGCTACCTCCACGAGAGTGCGGCCACACATGGTCAATGTGGTGTTTCGAGGAATCGTACTTCTCGCCCTTCAGATCACGAGCGATCACCGCCCGTTTAGTCTTCGCTGAAATGTAGCGGGATCGCTTTTGCGACTGCCATCTCACCCAGGCAACGAACGCGATAAATAGCGACCAGAATTGTGATTGCTTTGGGTCGACGTGCAAGATCGCCGGAATGAGTAGCGCGCAGGCGACGAAAACGAGAATCGCCTTCGCCACGTTCCGCAGAAAGAGCCGAGCGCCTTCACGTGCGAGACGAAGCGCCCGAAGCCAATAGAGCGCCGCGACGCACCCGACAACAAAGATGATCCAGTTGACACTCGGGTCGGACGAAATGTGAATCGGCGGCTGCACGAAAACGTGCCGATTTTAACACGGTACAGTGGGGGCATGGGATGGACTGATCCTCGCAAGCTCGCTGACAAGAACGAATGGTTTGACGCCAATCTCGATCACGAAGGACCGGCGTGCTACGAACTTGGTACTGGAGGGCCGAGGGGCGGCGGTATTCAATGGCACTACGTTGGCGAAACGAAGAACGAAAAACAGCGCATGACCAAATACGGGCGCGACGGATCGCACCTGTCAAAGATCATCAACCGGCACCTCCGCGACGGGTGGTGTATATGGTACCGAGCGACGGCGTGCGCAACGAAAGAAGACGCGAAGCGGATGCAGGATAACCTGCTGTCACGCAACAAATACGACTGGAACATAATTCTGAACCAGCAAGACTAAGCGGCACGATTTAGGTCCACGTAGAACTCCTCGTTTAACTCGAATTGGTTGTACGCGTCGGGATTCACAATAGTCATGCTCAAATTCCCATTTGGCGTGTACTTCCCGAATATCTTGTTCTCTTCCGTCGCGTTCCCTTCTTTGCCTGCTACCGAAGTAAATACAGGGTACAGCGTGATAGACTTCGCCGGTTGGCCGTCGTAGGTGCCATCGCTGATATTCCTCACAACGAATTTTGCTCTTACCATCTTGGTAATGATCGCCGGTAGATTTTTATCTTGACGTTCTGACCGACGAGATCGGCCCTCGCCCGAATCAGGTTCCTGAAGTGTGGGAGGAACCCCTTCGTAAATCGGAGTGTGTAGACCTTTTGTTTCGGATCGAGGTAGATCGGTATCTCGACCTTTCGGTTTCCTGCTGCCATGCCCTAATCAAAGCAAACTGGCAGGATTTCGCAAGGGGACGGGCTGTGCACAGTGCAAGTCGCCTCTAATCAGCGACTTGCACACGTATTTCGCACACGTATTTTGTTATCTGATTGATAACAAATAATTTAATCTGGCGGAGGAAGAGGGATTCGAACCCCCGAGAGCCTTTCGACTCTAACGGTTTTCAAGACCGCCGGTTTCAACCGCTCACCCATTCCTCCGGCTCTCTTTATTCTAGCCGCACCAGGACGATCCCGGCCCGGATCAGAGGCAACGCGGATCAACGCAGTCAATCCCGTCGTAGCGGGCAAAGTCGCCCACGTTGAACGTCAGAATCTGACTGATCCCGTGCGTCTTCATCCCCGCCACCAGCCAGGCATCGTGAACCTTCGCGCCCAGGACACCGTGGACGGTCACCAGTGTCAGCCACGTGCTGAATGTGAGGGCCGAGTCCGGCAGGATCCTGAAATGCCGCTCGAGAAAGCGCACATGACGTCCCGCGCCGGCGGCGCTCATTCCGAGACCATTGTGATCGGTGGAACGCGTGCAGACATTCCAGAACTTCCTGACATTCTGGGGCGTGAGGCACAGCTCACGATTCCGCCGGTGCAGATTCTTCAGAGCCTTCTTCGCGACAGAGCAAAGCGGGTTGTTCTGCTGGATTGCCCGGAGCAGAATGTTTGTATCGACCAGGATCGCGCTTCTCTCCGGCGCTACCACCGGTCGGCGTACCAGTTTTCCCGTTTGAGTGCTTCCTCACTCAGAAGCGGGTGCTGAGGGAAACTGTCGGCCCATTCGTCGAACTCCTTTTCCCATTGATTCGACTCGGAAGCGGTTTGCGCCGGCGAGCCCGGTGCTATGGCTTCCAGTTGCCGGGTCAGGAATTCGGCCAGCGAGAGGCCCGCGGCCTGCGCTCGCGCGAGGAGTTCAGCCTCGACTTCGGGCTTGAGTTCCAGAGTGACGGTCACGGTTTCCTCGACTCCTTTTATTCTAGCCGCTCATTTACAATCACTCCGTGGCCACAGGCATGTTCGACCGCATTCTCGCGACCGTGCGGCGCATTCCGAAGGGCAAAGTCGCCACCTACGGCGGAGTCGCGGAAGCGGCCGGCTATCCCGGCGCGGCGCGTCAGGTCGTCTGGGCTCTGCGCACCGCGAAAGGCGTTCCCTGGCATCGCGTGATCGGCGCCGGCGGACGCATCCGCCTTCCCGGAGAGGCCGGTCTCGAACAGCGTCTGCGCCTGCGCACCGAAGGCGTCGCCATCGAGCGGGACCGCGTCGACCTCTTCCTTCACGGGCACCGCTTTCGCCAGCAACGTGAAACTGAAGGCTCGTTAAACTGAAAGCTTGGAAAATCGTGATTTTGCGCGCGTTCTCTCGGAAACCGCGGATCTGATGGAGATCGCGGGCGAAGACGGATTCCGCATCCGCAGCTACCGCAACGGCGCCTCCACCATCGAAGGCTATCCCGAACGCATTTCCGATATCCTCGCCAATCCGGACCGCAAGGTCACCGACGTGCCCGGCATCGGCAAGGGCCTCGCCGAAGTGCTGCACCAGATCGAAGAGCGCGGCAGTTGCGACCGGCGCGATGAACTGCTGAAACGCTTTCCGCCCGCCGCGCTCGATTTCCTCAAAATCCAGGGACTCGGTCCCAAAAGCATCGCGCTGCTCTTCGAGCACTTCAGAATCGCCTCGATCGACGAACTCGAGCAGCTCTGCCGCGA
>DASPQQ010000288.1:0-5313 GCA_035624885.1 Bryobacteraceae bacterium
ATTGTCGAACCGAGCCGCACCGCGGCCATCAGCATCGCCGCGCCGTACTGGTTCTGCCGCAGCGCCGGACGCATATCGTCCAGCAGCAGCCCGGCCATCCCGTCGGGAATGATGCCGCCCAGCCCGCCGCCGACTTCGAGGCGCGACTTCCGGTCGCGAATCGAGAGCAGGACCATCGCGCCATCGTCCTCGCCCCTGCGCCCGATTCCCCAGGCGCGAAACAAATCGTTCGCCACGTCTTCAATCGGCTCGCCTTCGAGCGAAGGCACCGTGACAAACGCCAGCTGCGCTTTTGTCGCCTGTTCCACCCGCGCCGCATACGACTCGATCTGCGCGCGATGTTCGGCATCGATCACGCCCGCGAAATCGCTGACATAGCCCTGCGGCTTCAGGCTCTTCCAGTCGACAGCCGAAGCGGGAATTGCGGCCAGCAGCAACAACGCGGGAACGAACGCAGATCTCATGCTCAGGCGCTTCCCAGTTTAGCGGCTAGAATAAACTCACCATGCCGCTGGCGTTCTTCCTTCTCGCGTCCACGCTCTTCCGCATCGACCCCATCGCGGCGGACGCCATGAAGAAGATGAAAGGCGTCTCCTGGCACCAGGGCTGCCCGGTCCCGCTCACGGACCTCCGCCAGCTCACCGTCACGTATCTCGATTTCCACTCGCAGCCGCGGCAGGGAATCCTCTACGTCCACAAAGACGTGGCCGGGGATCTCAAAACCATCTTCGAAAAACTCTACGCCGGGAAATTCCAGATCGAGCGCATGGAACCGGTGGAAGCCTTCAACGGCAGTGACGATGCCTCCATGGCGGCCAACAACACCTCCGCCTTCAACTGCCGCGACGTCACGGGCTCACCCGGCAGATTCTCGAATCACAGCTGGGGCCGCGCCATCGACATCAACCCGCTCACCAACCCTTATGTAAAAGGAACCACGGTCCTGCCGCCCGCCGGCCGGCAATATCTCGACCGCACCGCCGCACACCCCGGCTCCATCCTCGAAAACAGCCAGATCGTGAAAGAATTCGAATCGCGCGGCTGGACGTGGGGCGGACGCTGGAGCGACCGCAAAGACTACCAGCACTTCGAAAAACCCGCGCGCTGACGTGCCGTAACTAAGCCGCGTGCTTCGCCTTCTGCACCGCCGCGTCTTCCCAGTCGCGGATCTCTTTGCCAAATTCCTCGAGTTCCGCCGGCGTCGCCACGAGGTAATCCTTCTCGAGATCCTCGGCCGTTTCCACCGCCTGCAGAATCTTCAGCATGGCGACGCGCGAACACAGCGTATCGCTGACCTTCCGGCCCGACCCCTTCGCCGCCCACGCCCGCAGATCCGCATTCCGCATCACCACGGTGCGCTGCATGGTCTCGTCGCCGCTCGTCAGAATGAACCGCACATCCACCGAATCGCTGTGCCGGATCGAGATCGCCGTCTGCAGAAACTTGAACAGCACATGCCACTTGCGCCCGAACGGATCGGGCCCGGCATGGAAGTCTCGGAAGTTCGTCAGGTCGCGCATCAGAGTTATTTTAGCCTGCCGTGTAGTCTGGAAGAAGTACAGAATGGCTTATCAAAGGGAACTGACTATTGGAGCCGCGATCGCTCGCAAGGCCGGCGATCTGGCGTTGAAGATCCGCGAAGGCAATCTCGAAATCGAAATCAAATCCGACGAATCCCCCGTGACCGCAGCCGACAAGGCTGCCGAAGAGCTGATCGTCAGGGAACTCTCCGAGGCCTTCCCCGAGGACGGACTCCTCGGCGAGGAAGGCGCCATGCGCGAGGCTTCGAACGGCCGCAAATGGATCATCGATCCGATCGACGGCACCCGCGACTTCATCCGCGGCACCGGCGCCTGGAGCGTCCTCATCGGACTCGAGCAGCACGGCGTCATCGTCGCCGGTTTCGCCTACTTCCCCGCCACGAAGGTGATGTACTCGGCCGCTCTCGGCGAGGGCGCCTGGCGCAACGGCGTCCGCATCCACGCTTCGGCGGTCGCCACGCAGCCGCAGGCGCTGCTGTGCTGCAACGGTCTCGGCTTCATGCACCGCTACCCTTTCGCGCCGCGCCTGCTCGACTGGATCGCGAAATTCTGGACCGTGCGCAGCATGGGCGGCTGCCTCGATGCCATGCTGGTCTCAAGCGGCGTCGCCGACGCCTGGATCGAAGCTCAGGCCAAACCCTGGGACCTCGCCCCGCTCAAGATCATCGCCGAGGAAGCCGGCTGCGTCACTTTCGACTTCACGGGCAAAGACACCATCTACGGCGGCAACTTCGTCATCTGCGTCCCGCCGCTGGCCGAAGAAATCAAACGCTTCCTGGCGTAACGGGACACGCCTTCAGAGTCTGTGTGAGAACTCCGGTTCACGTGTATTCGGCTGCGAGCGTGGTCCGGAAAACCCGGTACAGACAACCTTTTTCGCGCCGCCCCGGCTCTCACGCAGAAGTTTTGTAACGCGAAAAAGGAGTCTGTCCCGGTTTTCCTCCCGGTTTTCCTCAGTGGCTACTTACCAGCAAAGGCCCTGAGTGCGGTTCTCACACAGTCTCTTCAGGCGCGTCTGGTCTCACTCACCCCAGTCCCGCGCGGCGTGGCCGCGGCGGGGCTATCGCGCCGGATATACCGGGCGATATCGGACAGGTCCCCGGCTGCCGCAGCAGTCCATCGAATCCGCATCAGGACTGGAGGATCTTTTCGACATTCGCCCAGACTTCCCCGGGCTCGACGAAATCATCCCGCTCAGCGGCGGCTATGCCTCGTTCCACGCCGGCGCGGAAACGTGCGTCTTCCTCGAGCAGGCGCAAAGCGGCATCCTGAACCAGGACTTCCGGCGCCTTCCCGGCATCCCTCGCCAGCCGCGAAAGCTGCGCTTCCTGGTCGGCGGTGAAGTGGACTTCCATCTCTTTTCAGCGTAGAAGCGGCAGACTGCGCTGTCAATGGACGCGCGGCTTGAGCTTCAGTGCGTCCGCCTCTCACTTCTTATTCGTCTTCAGAATCGCCGCCGCCATCGCATTCAGCCGCGCGGCCTCGGTGTCGCGTCCCAGTTTCTTCAGCAGCGCCGCATGGTCCTCCATGGTCTCGGCGAGAAGCGGGCTCGTGATCCCGAGGTTCTTTTCCCGAATCTTCTCCGCCAGCGTGAACCGCGGCTCGGCCAGCGCATATTTCCCGCTGCCCATATACGCCAGCGCCAGGCCGTGCAGCGCCTCGGCAAACGCCAGGTCCGACATCCCGCCATTCGACTGCCGGATATCCGCGCAGCGCCGCAGCGGCTGCTCCGCTTCGAGATAACTCTTCTGCAGCCGGTAAGCGTCGCCTTCCAGACACAACGCGTCCGCTGTCTTCTGATGGAACCCGCCCACCTCGGATTCGTACACATCGAGCGCCTTCTGGATGACGGGCAGCGCCGCCGCCGTGCGCCCGCCGCCCACCATCGCCGCCGCCAGATTGAGATTCGCGTCGGCCACATCGATGCTGCCCGGCTCGTTGGTCTTCTCGATGATCCCGAGCGCCCTGCGGTACGCGCTCTCGGCTTCCGAAAACTTCTTCTGATGGCGGTAAGCCAGCCCCAGGCTCGTCTCGGTCGTCGCCACGCGCGGATCATCCGCGCCGAACCGCTCCGCCTCCTTCAGCGCCTGCAGATAAGTCAGCTCGGCCTTCGCATAGTCTTTCGCGTTGTCTTCGTTGAGCCCGCGCGCCATCAGGCTCTTCCACAGATCGTCCACGTCCTGAGCGTGGACCGGCATCGCCAACAGCAAAGCCGCGGCCGCGAGGGAAGCGCTACTTCTTCGCGGAAGTCGCATTATTCGCGCCGCGGCGAATGGCCGCCGCCATGGAACTCAGTTTTTCCGCGTCCTTGTCCCGGCCCAGTTGCCGCAGCAGGGTCGCGTGCTGTTCGAAGGTGTCAGCCAGCGCGGGGCTCATAATGCCCAGCGTCTGCTCCCGTATCTTCTCCACCAGCGTCAGCCGCGGTTCCGCCAGCGCGTACTTGCCTTCCCCGATATACGTCAGCGCCAGGCTGTACAGCGCGTCGGCCATGTCATTGCTCTGCATCCCGCCGTTGGCCTCGCGGATATCGGCGCACCGTTTCAGCGGACCCTCCGCCGCCTGATAATCCTTCGCCAGCCGGCGAATATCGCCGAGCATGCACAGCACCGACGCCGTCTTGCCGGCGTTGCTCCCCAGGATGTTCTCGTAAGTCACCAGCGTTCTCTGCAGAAACGGCATGGCCGCCGGCTGATGCCCCTGATCGAACAGCACCGTCGCGATGTTGAAGTTCACGTTCGCCACGTCCATGCTGTCCACGCCGTACGATTTCAGCAGAATCGCCAGCGCCTTCCGGTACGAAGTCTCCGCGTCCGCGTACTTCTTCTCGGCGCGGTAAACCAGCCCCAGACTGTTCAGCGTCGTACCAACCCGCGGATCTTCCGCGCCAAACTTTTCCGCCTCTTTCACCGCCGCGAGGAACGACTGCTCGGATTTCCCGTAATCCTTCGCGCTCGCCTCATTCAGCGCCCGCATCACCAGGTCTTTCCACGCGTCTTCGCCCTGCTGCGCAAAGGCCCGCGAGCCCGCAACAAGGGCCAGAACAACCGCCGCCATGGTCAGGAAACGCACGATCTTTTCAGGATATCCGAACGTCATAATAAGAGCAGTGCCCCTCGCGTCCTTCGACCCCCTCGTCCGCGACTGGTTCACCCAAAAATTCGGCCAGCCGACCGAACCGCAGGTGAACGCCTGGCGCGAAATCGCGACCGGCCGCGACACTCTCATCTCCGCCCCCACCGGCTCCGGCAAAACCCTCGCCGCGTTTCTCATCTGCCTCGACCGTCTGGTCCGTGCCGCCCGCACCGGCACCATCGAAGACCGCATTGAAGTCGTCTACGTCTCGCCCCTCAAAGCGCTTTCCAACGACGTCCGCATCAACCTCGAAGTCCCTCTCGCCGAAATCGCCGCGCTGGCCCGCGCCCGCGGCATCCAGCTCGCGCCCATCCGCACCGCCGTCCGCACCGGCGATACACCCGCCTCGGAACGCCACAAAATGTCGAAGCACCCGCCGCACGTGCTCGTCACCACTCCCGAGTCGCTGTTCATCCTCATGACGGCCGACCGTTCCCGCCGCCAGCTCGCCTCAGTGAGAACCCTCATCGTCGACGAAATCCACGCCATCGCCGACGATAAACGCGGCTCGCATCTCTCGCTCACCATCGCGCGCCTCGCCGCCCGGACCGAATTTCCGCCGCAGCGCATCGGCCTTTCCGCCACGGTCCGCCCCATCGAAGAAGTGGCGCGTTATCTGTCACCGGCCGGCCATCCCGCC
>DASPQQ010000289.1:0-11547 GCA_035624885.1 Bryobacteraceae bacterium
GGCGCGAAAAAGGTTGTCTGTACCGGATTTTCCGGACCACGCTCGCAGCCGAATACCCGTGAACCGGAGTTCTCACACAGACTCTTCAGCCGCGTTTGCTCGCGAGCTACGGGATGTTCGGAACCGTCGCCGAAGCCGGCACGGGCCGGTGTTCTTCCGACCGCTCGAAATACGCGATCCACCGGCCGCAGGAAAGAATCCCGAGCCACAGGCACAGCGACAGAATCGCCGCCGTCTTCGCCACGCGCGGCATCTCCGGCGCGCGGTCGAGCGCCTCGGTATTCCGGTAAACGCTCCTGCGGAACGCCATCGCATGGACGAATACCAGAAACAGCAGCGTCATCTTGAGCTGGAAGTACGGGTTGTCGTAGTACTGCGCGAGCTTCGCCCCGCCCAGCATGATCCCCATGCTCACCATGACGATGAACCCCAGGTACTTCCATGGCCGGAGCTGCCGCACCATATCGGTCACGGTCACATCCTTCATCGCCAGGCCGAGAATCCGCAGATCCGTCATCAGGATCATGCCGCCGAACACCCCGATCGATGAAAGATGCGTCGACATGATCACCGGGTACGCCAACCCCGATTCGCGAATGGCGGTGAAGAACGCCGTATCCTGAATTGCCTGCGCGATGTCCCCAAAGATCGACATAAGCGTTTATGTGAATGCGTAAAACAGACCGGCGAACGTGATCGAAACCCACATGGCGAGCGAGACCACGGCGGTCGCCGCCGCCCCGGCGCCCGAAGCATCCTTCAGCGCCACGCTGCGGTGAATCGTGTAGTTGTAAACGATGGCCAGAAACAGCGTGATGATCTTGAAGCGGAACGCGTCGTTATAGAAGTAGCGCAGCGGGTCGGAGGAGAAAATGATCAGCCCCGACGTGATCACCACGATCAGCCCGCCCAGCGTCCACAGCATCGTGTTCTTCAGGATCTGCGAGGCCTTCTGGTGCCGCATCCCCAGTCCGAGCAGCCGCAGATCCACCAGCGCGATCGTCCCCACCGAGAACGCGAACGAAGCGATATGAAAGCACTCCGCCAGCGGAAAAGACCATTCGTTGTTGTTCAGCGGATTCGTTGCCGGATCGTAAGCGAGCATCCCTTTACCCGAAACAAAGCCCTACTCTACCAGAGTTCGTACGCTCAGGATGGTTTTTGACGGTCAGTGACCGGTTTGTGACCCGGTGTCTGCGGTAACGATCGAGCGGCGCGGTCAGGTATACCAGCGCATTTGAGCGAGGCCTCAATTCTCCGAAGGCCGTTCCGCCGACTCCACCATCAACACCTCCACCGGCCCTCTGCGCGGCTCCAGCCTCAGCCCAAGCTGCTCCTGCAACACGCGAAAGATCCGTGTGCCCGGCTGCCGGGGATTCTCTTCGCTCTCCCAGGCGAGATGAATCTCATAAGTTCCATTAACCCCGTCTTATCGACAACCGCGCGATCCATCCAGTTGGAAATCGTCCGCGAGAACCCGGCGATTGTGGCGTTCCCGCTCAACTGCCCGTCGCCGATCCGAAAGCCACCGGACTCCGCGGAGGTCGCCCTCAACTTGAAACCACCCGGAGCCACCACGAGCCAGTACACCGGCATCTCTCGCGTTCCGCGCCGCACTTTCAGTTGAAACCGCCCCGCCAGCATCGCCTGCAGCATCAAGCGAATTTCAGCCTGCGAGGGATTCCCGGAAGCCTTACACTCCACATCGAACCGGTCGCTGTCGAGCCACTTCGGCCCGCCCGAAATCTGAAACGTGCGCACGTCATACGCTATCCGGATCAGCCCCTCGAGCGAAATGTTCGTCGCCAGAAATCGCCCGCCGGGAGCAAACTGAATCGAATCCCTCGGCGCCAGCGGATCGGTGCGGTGAATCGAAACCGCTTCAAACGGATCCGCCGCCCGAAGCGCGAGAGAAAGCAAAAGAACCAACGCCATCCGCATCGGCGTCGATGATATTCGCCACATCGTCACGCGGAACACACATCTCTATCGTCTGCGATCCGCTGCAGGCTCTTGTGTCAAATAACGCGCACGCGGTAACTTCGAAAAACCGGATCTACAGTAGCGACCACCATGTCCTCGGCGTGAGCTTGCGCGGCAAGCATTCGGTCGAAAGGATCACGATGTAAAGGCGGCAGGGACTCGAGCTCCGCGAAATGAGCGGGCCTCAGGCCCAGGAAGGCAAGCCGGTTCAGCTCCATCTGCCGGAGAATATATTCGCTGTGAGGGGCTGGGAGCGGAAGCCTGCCGATACCCGCTTTGATCAGCAGCTCCCAGACACTCGCAGCGCTCAGATAAAGGTCGCTCGACTCACTCAGCCACAGGGCGCGATGTTTCTTCGACAGCCGTGAGTCGGAAGTAATCGCCCATAAGAATACGTGGGTATCGACGAGTACTCTCACCTCTCAAACTCATCGAGTACGCGCGCCGGGAGCGGGGCGTCGAAGTCGTCAGGAACGATAAAATCCCCTTTCGCAGTTCCCAGCTTCCTCCGTACAGGCGCGTTCGCCACAGGCGTCAGACGTACCAGCGGCCTGCCCGCTTTCTTGATGATGACCTCATCACCAGCGAGCGCCTTTTCCAGAAGCCGCGACAGATGCGTCTTTGCCTCGTGGATATTGACATCAACCAGCATAACTAAATTATAGACTAAGTCTGTTTTCTGGTCCGATCAGCACAAGCCGCCCGCGGCCGTCCGCTGGACTGCATTTTGTGACAACCGCCGAGTTGCAGCAGCACCTGAACTCGATAGAGCCCGGCATCACGCAGTCGGGAGTCAAGCTGTTTCCATGCGCTGCGGGGTTGAAGGATGGCCGCGTGCTCGAACGCCTGTGCATCGTCAGTGGAGACGGCTACCGGTGCCTGACGGGTAAGCCGTACGACCCTGCGGAACGTCGCGGATGGAACGTTGAGCCGAGCGAGATCGAGCAAATAACGGCAAGTCCGCACCGCCTGCCAGCGAACCACGCGAGCCAAATCTATGCTGCGGGCGAAAGCGGGATGGGCTATTACATCTTCACTGTGGTCTTCCGGCCATTCAGGCACCGCTACTACGTGCGCCTGGCTTGTCGATTTCATCGAATACCCGTGGGGAGCGCGGCCGTCGCATGTCGTTAAAGTCCTGCCCCACACCGGGAATCCAAAGCGTCGGCCGAGGCCCGAACCGCCGGTCTCATTGTGCGTCCTTGAGAAAATGTCGGACGTATAGCCCGGTTGAATATGGCAGGCGAATGATCAGGCGCTCGCCTTCCCATACTCCTCAAGGAAATGCGCCAGCGTCCGGATCCCGTCGTAATAATTCCGGATGCAGTACTTCTCGTTCGGCGAATGCAGCCCGTCATCCGGCAATCCGAATCCCATCAGAATCGTCGGAATGCCGAGATGCGTCGCAAAATCCCCCACAATCGGAATCGACCCGCCGCTGCGGATAAACACCGTCTCTTTCCCGAAAACATCGGAAAACGCCTTCGCCGCCACCCGAATCGCCGGATGGTCCGTGTTCACCATGAGCCCCGGCCCTGAACTCAGCACCCGCACCTCGCACTGAATCCCGAGCGGCGCATTCTCCGCAACCCACTGTTTCACCGCGCGCAGAATCTTCTCCGGATCCTGCTTCGGCACGAGCCGGATACTCACCTTCGCCACCGCCTTCGCCGGAATCACCGTCTTCGCGCCCGCGCCGGTGAACCCGCCCGCAATGCCATGCACCTCGAACGTGGGCCGCGCCCACGTGCGCTCAAAAACCGAATACTCTTTCTCGCCGGTCAGGGAAGCCGCGCCCACCTCGTTGCGCAGGTATTCATCCTCATCGAACGGCAGATGCGTCCAGCTCGCCTTCTCCCCGGCCGAAGGCGGCACCACGTCGTTATAGATCCCCGGAATCTGAATACGCCCGTTCGCATCCTTCGCTTTCGCGAGCAGCTCAATCAGCCCGAACACCGCATTCGGCGCCGCGCCTCCATACAACCCCGAATGCAGATCGCGCGCCGGACCCTTCGCCTCGATCTCCATATACAGCAGCCCGCGCAGCCCGATATTCAGCGTCGGCAATCCCGGCGCATACATTTCGGTATCGGAAACCAGCGCCACATCCGCCTTCAGCTTCTCCGGATTCTCCGCCACATACTTCGCCACCGATTCCCCGCCCACTTCCTCTTCACCCTCGATGAGGAACTTCACATTCACCGGCAGCTTCCCATAGACGGCGTGCAGCGCCTCAATGGCCTTGATGTGCGAATACATCTGGCCTTTGTCATCCGCCGCGCCGCGCGCATACAGATTCCCGTTGCGCTCGGTCGGCTCGAACGGCGGCGATTCCCACAGCTCCTCGGGATCGGGCGGCTGCACGTCGTAATGCCCGTAGCAAAGCACCGTCGGCTTGCCCGGCGCATGCAGCCAGTCCGCATACACCAGCGGATGCCCGGCCGTTTTGATCACTTCCACATGCTGCAGCCCCGCCGCGGCCAGATGATCGGCCACCAGTTCGGCGGCCCGCGCCGTCGCCTCCCTGTGCTCGGGCGAGGTCGAAATGCTCGGGATGCGCAGCAGGTCTTTCAGTTCTTCGAGGAAACGCGGCTCGGAATCGCGCACATAGGCGTCAATCGCTTCGGACATGACTCCTATGGTACTGGTCTACTGGAGCAGCAGAACGGCCATGCGCCCGTCGGTCTGGATTGCGTCGCCCGTCGCGTTCGCCAGATTCGCCGGCAGATCGCGATCCACCAGCGCCAGCGACCGCACAGCGCCCCCGAGCAGCAGATCGTCTACCACCTTCGCCCGCTCGTTATCGATATTCGAATCGATGCGGTGAATGAACGTGCGGTCGCGTTCGGAAAAATCGATCCCCGTGTCGTGCGTCGAAGAGACCACCCACACCGGCTTCCCCGCAAACGTATCCGGCCGCCGGAAAACGCGCAGATGATGCCGCGCCGCGTAGGTGTTATTGCCCTTCTGGAACATGAACGCCGGCGCCTGCCCGTCAAGGTACAGCACCGACATCGGCCCTTCCTTGTACCCGCGGTCTTCAATCAGCGCCCGCGCCGTCTCGAGCTTCGACTCCGTGCTCAGCCGCGCCGAACTCGACCACCCCGCCTTCGCGAATGCGTTCTGAATCTCCTGCTCCGTCGCCAGCAGCATGACGTTCGTGACATCGGAAGGCCGCGCCGGACTCTGCGCCATCGTGCGCCAGGGTTCCCGCGCCACCAGATCCGCCAGCGCATCCGGATCGGGCATCGGCACGAGCTTCGCTTCCGGCCCCGCCGTCGCCCCGCGCCAGTCGAGCGGCGCCGTCAGCTTCAGCGTCATCTCGACGCCCGGATCGTAATCGATATTCGGGTTCGCCGGCTGGATTTTGAGAACCTGTTTCGCCGCCTGGATAATCCCCGCCAGCGCCGCAAAACGGTCGTTCGCCTTCAGCTTGTCGACGCCCTGATCGATGCGCGAGGTAAACGTCTCCGATCCATCGATCCCGTGGATCGTCCCGTCCGCTTCCACCGTCTCGCGCGAATTATCGAGCCCGCTCACCACCGCCGCCAGCTTCGTTTTGTACGCACCGAGGCCGATCTGCGAGAACGTCAGCAGCATCGTGGCATGCTGCTGCGCGCCGCCATCGAAGTTCGCCGCGCTCGCCTTCGCCACTTCGCCCGTCAGCGTGGCGCCGAGCGGCAGCGCCATCGCGTCTTTGACGGCCACCGGACTCACCAGCACCGCATGGATCGCCGTATGCGCCGTCGTCGTTTCGCTCGCAATCCTGTCCGTCAGCCGGATATTCAGCTCCGTTCCGGCGGGAATCACCACCGCCGCGAGCGGCAGCGCAGAAAACAGAGAAAGAACCGCGAACCTCATTTCGTCAGCAACAATTCGGCGCCCGTCACGTCCTCCACGCGCAGCGTCAGCTTCCGGCGTTCCTCCACCTTCTCCACCGGCACGTCGAAGCGCGCCGCCACCATCCGGTCCAGCTCCTGGTGCGCCGGCACGGTATCGCGGTCCTTCAGCACCGGGTTGTACTTTTCGCCCAGCTCCGGGTAGCTCCGGAACGCGTCTTCCAGATCTCTGGCCGAAACCGCCAGCCCATCCATGGAACCCTCGGGCCGGTCAATGGTAACGGTCACGCTGTGCACGATCATGTCGCGGTCGGAATCGTTCTTCACGTTGAAGTCGATCACCACGAAGCAAACGTCATCGGTGACCTTCTGCACCCGCACCTTCCCGATCTTCCCCGCCGGCGCCAGATGATTGCCCTTGGTCACGGCAAACCCGTACCACAGCAGCACCGCAATCACGGCCACCGCGCCGCCAAACGCAATCCGGAAAGCCTTGCTCACAACGAATCAACCAGCCGCAGGATGTCGTGCAGCGCATCGCCCGAATGTTCGAGCGAAGTCTCGAGACTGATGCCGCCCGCATAGCTGTCGCGATCGAGCGCCTCGAATCTCTTCCGCCACCCGGCTTCCTGCTCAATGTCCACCCGCACGTTCGCCACCCGCCCCTTGCCCGCCTCGGCATACGCATCCGGCGCCTTCACCGGATCCCAGTCGAGCCCGATCGCCTTCGATGGAAACTGCCCGAGCAGCTTCGCGTCTCCGATGAGCAACTGCATCTTTGCCTGCTCGATCTCCGCCAGATTCTTCTGAATCGCATCGGCATCGGCCTGCAGCACGCAAAGTTTCGGCGCGCCCACCAGCGCTGCCGCCCGAATCGCCTGCGCATTCAGCACGCTCGCATGCAGGATCGCCACCTTGATCTTCGCCACGCCCAGTTCCGCCGCCGTGTGCTTCAGTTCCGGCTCCGTCAGCGCCGCGAACTCCTTCTGCGAACCCGGCACACGCCGCAGTTCGACCAGTTGCAGTTTGTACTGCCCGATGGCCGCAAGCGCGTCCTCCTGTGTTTTGCCGATTTCGTCCGTCACCGCGCTCACGCGGTTCCTCGAGATATGGGAGCGCGCAAAGATCCGGGGCGCGGCCACCAGCGCCCCGACCGAGGCCAATGCCCGCCTTCGCGACACAGGCGTCGTCACATTGCAATCATAGCGCCTGCGCCGTATCTACCGGACCCGGAACCCGTACTCGTGCACCATCGCCCCCGCGGCGCTGTACAGCCGCACGAAATGCGCGCCCGATGGCAGCGTCCGGCTGACCCGCACTTCCATCCCGCCCACCCTGCTCGCCGCGTTCGCCTCCCACTCGACCGAGCCCACCGCGTCCACCACCTCGACGCGAAAACTCCCCGCCGGAACATCCGTCAGCTTCAGATCAAACCCCCGCGCCGGCTCGACCTCGGTCATTTCCCCCCGCACCGCCGTCAGCTCGATCGTCGCCACCGGCGCCAGATGCGCCCCGCTCCGCAGGTAAACGAAGGCTCCCGCGACCACGGCAATCAGCACGATCGCCATTGCGGCCATGGCGAACCGCGAACGAAATGCAGAAGCGAAAACGGGCAACCTCGGGCGGCTCGCGGCCGGTTCCACTTTGACCTCGTCCTGAAGCGCCTCCCGCATCGCCGCCACGAACCGTTCGGCCTCTTCCACTTGTCTTAGACAAGCCGGACATGTCAGAAGATGTTCTTCCAGTTCAGTCACTTGCGCCTGAGGCAGGCGACCGCGCACATAGAGCTCGAACTCTTCTTCCGTCCCGTGACGAGTCACTACGAATTGCTCCAACACTTTTTGCTGTAAAAATGGTGTGCCGTTTTGGAACTTCTTCTCTAAAAATTTATTTTATCCTTACTTTCAATGGCTTCGGGCGCGCGCACCTTCCCGCTGGCCGACACCCGGGCGCGCTGCGCGCGGCGTTCGCCGCGTCCGGCAATCTTACCGCAACTGCCGGCGCAGTCTCCACATCCCCGCCCAGCACCGCGATCCCCACCACCTGGCGCCGCAGCATGCGCAGAGCCCCGCGCTTCAGCAATCTTTCAGCTTCCGGTGATCCACTGAAGGCAGGTACCCCCGGAGTGTCTCTTCGAGCCCGTCTACTCGCCCTTGCCGCAGCCGCACCCTGTCTTGTCTTCGGCCAAAGCGCCCAGACCCCGCCTCCGCAACCGGCCCCGTCGCTCACCATCACTCTGGCCGACGCCATCAGCCGCGCCCATCAGTACGGCACCCAGGTCCAGAGCGCTGCGCTCAACACCGCGCTCGCCGCTGAAGACACCAGACAGGCCCGCGCCAACCGCCTGCCCACCCTCAACGCGCTCAACCAGTACATCTACACCCAGGGCGACCGCACCCCCTCCGGCGTCTTCGTGGCCAACGACGGCGTCCACGTCTACAACGAACAGGCCGTCGTCCACCAGGAGCTTCTCAACGCCATCCGCAAAGGCGAAGTCAATCGCGCCCTCGCCGCCGAAGCCGTCGCCAAAGCCCGCGCCGATCTCGCCGCCCGCTCGCTCGACTTCACCGTCATTCAGGACTACTACGCCATCGTCTCCGCCCAGCGCAAAGCCGTGAACGTCCAGACAGCGCTCGACGAAGCCCGCCACTTCCTCGACATCACCGAAAAGCAGGAATCGGGCGGCGAAGTCGCCCGCGCCGACGTCGTCAAAGCCCGCATCAGCCTGCAGCAGTCGGAACGCGCCCTCCAGGACGCCCAGCTCGCCATCGAAAAGGCCCGCATCGCTCTCGGCGTCCTCATCTTCCCCGACTTCCGCTCCGACTACGCCGTCGAAGACGACATCGCGAAACCGCTCGTCCTCCAGCCCTACCCGGAAGCCGAAGCCAAAGCCAAAGCCACCAGCCCCGACCTCCACGCCGCCCAGGCCGTCGTCCAGCAGGCCGGCTACGAAACCAACATCGCGCGCTACGCCTGGGTGCCCTCGCTCGGTCTCGATTTCTTCTACGGCCTCGACTCCAACCGCATCGCCATCGACACCACCCTCGCCGATGGTTTTGTGCGCCGCAACCTCGGCTACTCCGGCCAGATCACGCTCAACATCCCCGTCTGGAACTGGGGTGCCACGCGCAGCAAAATCAAACAGGCGGAAATTCATGAGCAGCAGGCGAAGCTGGATCTTTCTCTCACCCAGCGTGAACTCGCCGGCAATCTCGCCAGCTTTTATAAGGAAGCGCAGACTGCCCAGGCCCAGCTCGATTCCCTCCGCGCCACCACCGACCTCGCCATCGAAAGCCTCCGCCTCACCCTTCTCCGCTACGAAGCCGGCGAAGCCACCGCGCTCGAAGTCGTCGATGCCCAGACCACCGAAATCCAGGCCCGCAACGCGCAGGAAGACGGCCTCGTCCGCTACCGCGTCGCGCTGGCCAACTTGCAGACCCTGACAGGAAACCAGTGAAATGTTGAAGATGCCACCGAGGAAAACCGGGACTGACCCGCTTTTCGCGCCACAGTTCCTGAATCCAGCCGCCCGCTACGGCGCGAAAAACGGAGTCTGTACCGGGTCTTCCGGACCACGTTTGAAACGGCTCACACTCATCCTCCTCACCGCCCTCCTGCTCACCAGCTGCGGCGGCGCAAAGAAGGCAGCGGAAGACGCCGAGCCGCCCACTCCCGTTCAGGTCGATCCCGTGACTCGCGGCCCCATCGACGTCATCGTCGAAGCCGACGCCGTCCTCTACCCGATCGATCAGGCCAACGTCACGCCCAAAATCAGCGCGCCCGTTAAGCGCGTGCTCGTCAACCGCGGCGATCACGTCAAATCCAACCAGCTTCTCGCCGAACTCGAAAACCGCGACCTCGTCTCCGCCGCGGCCGAATCGAAGAGCCAGGCCGACCAGGCCGCCGCTTCCCTCAAAGCCATCCAGGGCGGTTCCGTCGTCGAAGACCGCACCAAAGCCGAAGCCGACGTCAAAGCCGACGAAGCCGCGCTCGAAGCCGCGAAGCGCGTCTACGAAAGCCGCGTCGAACTCCAGAAGCAGGGCGCGCTCGCCCGCAAACTTGTCGATGACGCCCAGGTCGCCATGGCCCAGGCGCAAAGCCAGCTCGATGCCGCCCGCGGCCATCTCGAAGCGCTGCGCAATTTCAATGCGACCGGCCAGATCGACGTCGCCCGCGCGCAATCCGAAGCCGCCAAAGCCCACTACGAAAGCGCGATGGTGCAGTCCTCCTACGCGGAAATCCGCAGCCCCATCGATGGCATCGTCGCCGATCGTCCCGTCTATCCCGGTGAAATGGTCACGCCCGGCTCGCCGCTCATCTCCATCGTCAACATCTCGCGCGTCATCGCCAAAGCCAACATTCCGCTCAAGGACGCCGGGCAGATCAAGCTCGGCAAACAGGCCACCATCACCTCGAGCGACGTTGGAAACAGCCAGCAGCTCAACGGCACCGTCACCGTGGTCAGCCCCGCCGTCAATCCCGGCAGCACCACCGTCGAAGTCTGGGTCGTGGCCGATAACCCCGGCGAAGTTTTCAAGCCTGGCGCCGCCGTCCATGTCTCCATTCGCGCCGATCTTCTCCAGGACGTTCTCCTCGTCCCCACCTCCGCCATCCTCAATTTCGATGAAGGCGGCGAGAAGGTCATGGTGGTCGACAAGAACAACGTCGCGCACGAACGCAAAGTGCAGGTCGGCATCCGCGAAGGCGCCCGCGCCCAGATCCTCACCGGCGTGAACGAAGGCGAACAGGTCATCACCACCGGAGGCCTCGGCCTCGACGACAAAGCCAAAGTCGAAATCAAAGGCGACGAAGACGACGACGATGACGATGATGACGACGACGCCGCTCCGCCGCCCGCCAAGCCCAATCCCGCTGCACAGGTCGAGAAGAAATGACGGAACTGGACCCGCAGGAACACTGGACGGCGAAGTTCGCCCGTCCGGTCATCTTCGTCATCCTCACGCTCGTCGCCGTAGGCGCGTATCTGGCCTTTACCATCCCGGTCGCGGTCTTCCCCTCGACCGACTTCCCCCGCATCGTCGTCGGCGCCGATAACGGTGTCGCGCCCATCGACATGATGCAGGTGACGACGACGCGTCCCATCGAAGAGGCCATGAACAGCGTGCCCGGTCTCGAAAGCGTCAAATCCACCACCAGCCGCGGCACCGCCGAAATCAATCTCTTCTTCAACTGGAACGTCAACATGTTCCAGACGCTCGAATACGTCAACGCCGCGCTCGCGCGTCTGCAGCCCGAGCTCCCATCCACCGCGAAGCTCACCAGCAACCGCCTCACCTTCGCGGCCTTCCCCATCCTCGGCTACAGCCTCACTTCCGACACCGTTCCGCAGACCAAACTCTGGGAACTCGCCAACTACACCATCAAGCCGCGCCTCAATCGCGTCAACGGCGTCTCCATGGTCGTGCTTCAGGGCGGACAGGTCCCCGAATTCCAGATCGAGCCCGATCCGGCGAAGCTCCTGCAAACGGGAGTCACCGTCCCCGGCATTCTCGATTCGGTCGCCAAAAGCAACATGGTCGATTCGCCCGGCATGCTCGAAGCCAACCACGAGCTCGAACTCGCGCTCGTCAGCGGCCAGACCAAAACGCCGGAAGAAATCGCGAACATCGTCGCCAAAGTCACGCCTGCCGGCGTCCCGGTGCGCATCGGCGATATCGGCAAAGTCTACCCGTCCGTGATGCCGGTCTACACGATGGTTACCGCG
>DASPQQ010000290.1:0-12279 GCA_035624885.1 Bryobacteraceae bacterium
TGGGGGGACAGCCCGCCTTTTTCGCGCCGAACGATGGCTCCATTCTTTCTTGTGGACGCGAAAAAGGGGACAGTCCCCGGGTGGCCAGCGCGGCTTCGAACCGGCAGGCGAAATCCATTTACAAGAGAGTCCCTGGGTGGCCGGTGCGCTGCGGGTGCAGCGAGTGAGGCCGCAGCCTTTTTCGCAAACGGCGCGGAAAAGGTGTCAACCCCGGCTAACTACGGGCAGGGTCTCGCTCCAGGGGCCGTCGCCGAGACGCAGGCGCGCGGAGGCGTTGCGCGGCAGGGCTTCGGCCAGGTTGGCGTTGGCCTGCCAGACGCCGGGCTCGAGCGCGCTTACGGCCTGCACCGGGACGGGTTGTCCATTCAGTTCGATGAGGACATCGCGCGGCCTGACGGCTTGCGCGGGCGAGCGGAAATAGCAGACCAGAGTTCCGGCTCGTGAACCGGCGAGGCGCTGGTCTCCCGAGGGTTTGAATTCGGCGCTGACGAGTTCGGGCGCCGTGGCGGGCAGTTCGGAGCGCGATTGCGCTTCGTCGCGGCCGAACTCATCGAGCATGGTGATGGTCACGGGGTTGCTGCGGGCGCTTGTTGAAGTGCGGACACGCACTTCGTGCGGGCCGGGGTCGAGGCCGGGCGGGCGCAGACAGTTGGCCTGCCAGCCGCCGGCGCCATCGGCGGTCACGATGAGACTCTGAGTGCCGAAGCCATCGACTTCGACGTAGAGGTTGTCCGGCGTGATGCCGGTTTCGGCGCTGCGGAAAAAGCAGCAGAGGTATTCGTCTTTGAGGGGATGGAATTTCGGTTCCCAGGAGCGGTTGTTGACGGCCGAGCGGAGTTCGGGGGCGGCGGCTGGGTTGGCGGGAGGGCCGGGCCAGCGGCGATGGCAGATCACGGAGGCGCGGTTGTCGGTGACGTCGAGGAGTTTCGCCTGCGCGAAGCCGGCGGAACGGCAGAAGGCGAGCAGGCATTCGGGCGAGGGACCGCACCAGTTGTCGATCTGGCCGCCGAGTTCGGCCCGTTCGTAATACTCCATCACGGCGGGAACGGCGCGGTGTTCCGGGGAGATGACGAAGGATTCGACGAGTGCTGTATCTGTGCAGAGTTCGACCACTTTTTCGAGACCGAGCAGCGGATGGCGCAGGTGGTAGAGGACGCCGAAGAAGAGAACGATATCGAAATGGCCGAGACGGCGGGCGGAGAGTTCGTTGACATCGAGCGTGAGGTATTCGACTTTGGAGCCGAGCAGTTGCTTCGCTTCGAGGAAGGTATCGAGCGCGACGCAATCGACCGCGACGACTTCCGCGCCGCGGCGCTCGCATTCGAAGCTGAACCAGCCATCCCAGGCGCCGATATCGAGAACGCGTTTGCCGCGGAGATCTTCGGGAAGGTTGAAAAGGCCGAGGCGCCAGCGCAGGTGATCGACGGATTGCAGGCCGGGGAGAACGCTGCCATCGGGCAGCGGGATGGAGTGGTAGCGGAAACGGGCCTGGACCTGACTGGCGAGCTGCTGGACGCGTTTCTCGAATGCCGGATCGCCGGCGGCAATGGGGGTATCCGGCATGGATCGCTACACGCCCAGTTTACTGAGCGCTTGTGAAACGAGCGCTACGGGCAGGCCGACGACGTTCGAATACGAGCCTTCGATGCGCGGGATGAAGCGCGAAGCGAGGCCCTGGATGGCGTAGGCGCCGGCTTTGTCCATGGGTTCGCCGGAGGCGATGTAGTGGTCGATTTCGGCGTCAGAGAGCGGGGAGAACCAGACGCCGGTGACGTCGACATCCTGAATGACGCAGTCGCCGCGGCGCAGACAGATGCCGGTGATGACTTTGTGTTCGCGGCCGGAGAGCGCGCGGAGCATGCGTCTGGCGTCAGCGGCGTCGATGGGCTTGCCCAGGATTTCGTTGCCGATGACGACGGTGGTGTCGGCGGCGAGAACGGTTTCATCGGGCGCGGCGAGGATGGCGTTGGCTTTTTCGAGCGCGAGACGCGTGACGTAGCCGCGAGGGGATTCGCCGGGGCGAGGGGTTTCATCGACGTCGGCGGCACGGATGGTGAAGTCGATGCCGGCGGCGCGCAGGAGTTCGGCGCGGCGGGGAGAACGGGAGGCGAGGATGAGCATGTCGGGTTCGGGGAAGAAACGCGGCTGAAGCCGCGCGTACATCAATGATGACCGTAGTTGAGTTCACCGGCTTCGATCGCGATGGCCAGCGTGTTCTGGCGCGGCGGCAGCGGGCAAGTGGCGAAGGCGGTGAAGGCGCAGGGCGGATTGTGGCTCTGGTTGAAATCGAGCACGACTTCGTTGCCTTTGGGGATGGGCGCGTAGAGGAAGCGGCCGGCGGGGTAGGTGGTTTTGCCGGTGGTCTGGTCTTTGAACAGGAAGAAGAGCTCGTTGTCCTCGATGACCGGCTGGAGCCGGAGGGTCTGGCCTTTGAGGGTGAACTCGGCGTAGCCGGGTGAGGGTTCGTCGTCGGTCATGCCGAGGATGTTGGTGATGGCGATTTTCTTCGGTTCGGGGAACGGAACCCACTTCGCTTTGATGCGCCAGGATTCGGAGGCCGGAAACCATTTGCAGCCGGTGAAGTCGCGGCGGGTCTCGGCGTTGGGATCGCGCAGGCGGATGCCGTAGTTGCCGTCGCGTTCGATGGGCTGGAGCGAGACGCCGGCGATTTCGACTTTGTCGTCGGAATCGGGCTTCAGTTCCCTGCCCTGGTAGAAGACCTTCTTCTTCGCGAGCGTGAAGGCGACGGTTTTCGCCGGCGCGCCGATGGTGATTTTGTTCTCGCCTTCCTTGAGCCAGAAGAGACCGGCTACGGAGAGCCAGCCGTCGGGCGCTTTGAGAGAGGCTTCGTAATCGGCACGCCAGTGGGCGGCTTCGTCCGCGTAAGAGGCCGAAGCCGCGGCGAGGAGCCCGGCGGCGATGAAGCAGACGGCGGCGCGCATGTTACTTCAGGGGCGAGTAGTCGGTCGGGTTCATGAAGAAGCGCTCGATCTTCGTGGTGAGAGCGCCGTTGGCTTCCGATTCCTTGCGTACTTTCTGCCATTCGGGATCGGCATTGAAAGCGGCCCAGTTCTTGTCGGCTTCGGCGCGGCTCGGGTGCTCGAGCACGTAGATGAGGAGATTGCCGGCGTTGGGCGCATCGGTGGCGACGAAATAGCCGACGCTCTTCATGTTGAGGCGGTTGAAGATGCTGATGGTGTGGTCGCGGAAGCGGGTATTGAGCGCGTCCATCTTGCCATCGGGAGTGTGGTACATGCGGAGCTCGAAGACGTGGTTGGGCGATTGCGCGCGGGACTGGCTCACGGTGGTGATCCCCAGAACGAGCGCGGCGCCGGCCAGGAAAGAGAAGAGGTTCGACAGTTTCATGCTGTCTACGATAACGCGATTACGAGCTTCGCGAGAAGGGCTATCCGATCAGCGATGCGATCGGTGAGGATGCTTTCGTGCGAGGCGTGGGCGCCTTCGCCGACGGCCCCGACGCCATCGAGCGTGGGGATGCCGAGCGCGGCGGTGAAGTTGCCGTCCGAGCCGCCGCCGGTTGAGGATTCCTGGAGATCGATGCCGAGCGCGGCGGCTTCGCGGCGGGCGAGGCGGAAGAGATCGGCGATGGCTTTGGTGCGTTCCATGGGCGGGCGGTTGAGGCCGCCGGTGATGGTGAGTTTGCAGCGTTTGTCGAAGGGTTTCAGGCGCTGGAATTTCCGTTCGAGGATGGCGGCGTCGCGCAGGCGGCGGACGCGGATATCGATGTGGGCGTCGGCTTCGGCGGCGATGACGTTCGATCGCGTGCCGCCGGAGATGACGCCGGGATTGACCGTGATGCCGCGCATCAGGCTGGTGAAACCGCCAATGTGCTGGATCTGGCGGGCGAGCTCGAGGATGGCGCTCGCGCCTTTTTCGAAATCGACGCCGGAGTGCGCGGCGACGCCTTCGACGCGGAGATGGAAATCGCCGATGCCTTTGCGGGCGGTTTTGACTTTGCCTTCGAGACCGGTGCCGGGCTCGAGAACGAGCACACAGCCGCTCTGCTTCGCCGTTTGCTCGATGACGGCGCGGGAGGCGCGGCTGCCGGTTTCTTCATCCGGTGTGACGAGCAGGAGCACGTCTTTCGCGACCGGGAGATCGAGATCGCGGATGGCGCGCATGGCGAAGAGGAAGAAGGCGATGCCGGCTTTCATATCGAGCACGCCGGGCCCCCAGAGGCGGCCTTCGGCTTCGCGGAATTTCATGGTGCGGAGCGTGCCGAGAGGCCAGACGGTATCGCCGTGGCCGAGGGCGAGGATGCGGCCGGATTTGTTGCGGCCGGGGAGTTTGAATTTCAGGAACAGCGCGCCGCGCGATTTCATGGGCGTGGCGAGGCCGGCGCCGGATTCGGCGACGAGGTCGAGGAAGCGGGCGACGTCAGCCGGGGAGTCGCTGGGGGATTCGCATTCGACGAACTGGCGGATGAGGGAGGTGACTTCGCGCTGGTGCTTCTGCGCCCACTGGAGTAGGGGGTCCATTTATTTGAGGCTGTCTTCGAAGAAGGTGGTGATCTGGTCGAGCAGTTGTTTGTAAGCCGGGCCGCTCACGTGATGCGTTTTCTGAGGATAAACCACCATCGAGAACTGCTGGCCGGCCTGTTCGAGCGCGTCGGCCATCTGGAGCGAGTTCTGGAAGAGGACGTTGTCGTCTTCGATGTTGTGGAGGATGAGCAATTTCGTTTTGCCGAGACTGGCGGCTTTCGAGAGAGGGGAGCTGGTCTTGTAGCCGTCTTCGTTTTCGGCGGGCAGGCCCATGTAGCGCTCGGTGTAGATGGTGTCGTAGTTGCGCCAGCTGGTGACCGGCGCGCCGGCGACGGCGGCTTTGATGAGGCCGGGGGCGTTGGTGACGGTGTAGAGGGTCATGAAGCCGCCGTAGCTCCAGCCATAGAGGCCGATGCGCGCGGGGTCGACGAAGCCGAGGCTGAGAAGATGCCTGATGCCTTCCTGCTGGTCTTCGAGTTCCGTCCTGCCGAAGTTGTGGAAGACGGGGGATTCGAAGGCGTGGCCGCGTCCGGAGGAGCCGCGGTTATCGAGCTGCCAGACGACGAAGCCATGCTGTGCCATCAGCTGCGCCCAGGCGGGACCTTCCCATTTATCGAGAACGGACTGAACGCCGGGGCCGCCATAGACCTGGACGATCGCCGGGTATTTGCGGCCGGGGTTGAAGCCGGCGGGTTTGATCATTCTGGCGAAGAGAGTGGCGCCGTCGGGAGTTTTGACGGTGACGATTTCGGTGGGAAGAATTTCGAATTCGTTCTCCGCCGCGTGGAGCACGCGGAGCTGTTTGCCGTCGATGGAGAAGAGCGTGCTGCCTGGCGGCGCGGTGAGGCTGCTTGAATCGTCGATATAGAACTGCGCTTTGGGAGCGAGCGAGATTTCGTGGGTGCCGGGGAGTTTCGTCAGCTTCTGCTTGCCCGAGCCATCGAGGCCGATGGAATAAAGCTGGCGGCCGAGGGGGCTGTCTTCGGTGGAGAGGAAGAAAACGGTGTTTGTTGCTTCATCGACGCCGGCGATGGATTCGACTTCCCAGTCGCCGCTGGTGAGCTGGCGGATGGGTTTGCCATCGGCGCCGTAGAGATAAATGTGGCGGAAGCCGGAGCGTTCGCTGGTCCAGAGGAAGCGGTCGCCAGAGCCGAGGAAGTGGGGTTCGGCGGCGACGTTGATCCATTGCGGGTCTTCTTCGTGGATGACGGTGCGGGCGGCGCCGGTGGATGGATCGGCGGCGAGAAGATCCATCCGGTTCTGGACGCGGTTCAGGCGTTCGGCGAAGATTTCGCGGCTCGAGGGCGACCAGGCGACGCGCGCGATGAGATGGCCGCGGGGATCGCCGAGATCCATCCACTTCGTTTCGCCGCCGGTGGCGGGCACGATGCCGAGACGGACTTCCGGATTCGGATCGCCGGCTCTGGGATAACGCTCGGGTTCGAGCGTGCCGCGCGGGCCGGCGAGCGCGACCTGCGGATAGAGGGGTTCGCGCGCAGTATCGAACTGCAGATACGCGATCGAATGGCTATCGGGCGACCACCAGTGCGCGGTGTCGAGATCGAGCTCTTCGGGATAGACCCAGTCGAGCTGACCGTTCAAAAGAGTCTCGGAGCCGTTGCTGGTGAGCCGGGTTTCGGTCTTCGAGGCGATTTCGAGGACGTAGAGATCGGAGCCGCGGCGGAAAGAGACGTAGCGGTTGTCGGGCGAGAGTTTGGGATCACGTTCGGCGGCGGAGGTCTGGGTGAGCGGGTCGACGCTGCGTTTCTCGACATCGATGACGAAGAGATCGCCGCCGGCGGAGACAAGGATGTGGCGCTTGTCGGTGAACCACTGCACGGTGGTTTCGGCGACGTGGCGGTTGGTCCAGTCGTAGCCCGCGGCGGGTGGGGTTTTCACGGCGAGCTGTTCGAGCTTGTCGAGCGGAACGATTTCGCGTTCCTTGCCGGAGCGGGTTTCGTAAAGATGGAGAGTTCCGCGCTCGATGGCGACGTAATGAGCGCCGTCGGGAGACCAGGTGATCGGCCCGTGGAGGGGTGGAGGCGCGGCGGCGGCCGCTTCGACCGTGACCGGCTGTTTCTGGGCATACGCGCCACATGCCAGGGCGAGAATCGCGAGGAAGCGATCGAATCGCATCATTTGCGATTTTAACGGCGGGCGGATTCTACGGCAGAACCTGAATGGAAGCGGGATAGCTGCTCATGCCGTTGTAGTAGACGATGAGCTGATCGGAGGGGCCGGTGGGAACGTTCGAGCCGATCTGGAAGGTGACCTGGGTTACGCCGCTGACCTGGTTCACCGCCGCAGCCGGCAGCAGCACGCCGCCGAGAGAGACCTGCACCTGGCCCGGCGAGACCGAAGTGGCTCCGGGCGCGAAGTTGACCATGGTGACGATCAGGGTGTCGCCGATGTGGGCGGGCTCGGTGGAATCGACGTAGGCGCCGCTGGCGAGCTGAACCGCGGCGAAGGAGGCCGGCAGCGGGTCGATGTTCACCAGCACGGTGTAAGAGCCGATCTGGCCGTTGTTCACGTTGAGAGTGGCGGGGCCGGGCTGGAGCGCGGCGGGAAGCGTGAAGGTCAGGTTAGTCGAAGTCCAGGCGGTGACCGTGGCAGGCAGGCCTCCGACGGTCACCGTCGGGGCGACCGCCGCAGTCAGCGCAAGAGATCGGCCGGAGAGGTTCACGGAAGCGCCGGGATAAGCTCCCGTCAGGCCGGGCACGCTGTTGGTGAGCACGGGTACCGGCTCGGGCATGCCGGGGAACGAGGGGCCGATCTGGAATGCGCCGGTTGCGGTCGCCATGGCGAAACCGGAGAAGACGGTGACGTCGGACGTTGCGGCAGCGGCGCCGGTGGAGACGGAGACATCGAGCTGCAGGTGATTGTCGGAGAGGACGAAGATGCGGCGCACCAGAACGTCGCTCGTGCCGAAGCCGACGTTAGTCAGACCCTTCGTGAAGGAGAAGCCGGCGCCCACGATATCGACCATGGCTTCGGTTCCGGCGGGCAGCGAGGAGGGCGTGATCGAAATGATGGCCGGCGCGGGAAGCGTTCCATAGGACCAGGTGAGCGCGGATCCAGACTGCGCAAACGTCGAGTTCTGGCCATCCGGATTGTAGGCCGTGAGCGTGGATTGCTGGCCGTTCATGCCGGCGGGCGGGACGATGAGCGCCACCTGATTCACGGGGTCGAGACCGAGGATGGTTGATGGCAGCGAATCGAAATAGATCTGGGTGCCGGCGTTCCAGCTGGATCCGGTGAGGACCACTGTGCCATTGCCGTTGTTGGCCACGGCAGAGACGGCAGGCGGAGCGCTTTGGGTCAGATACATGGCCGAGGGCAGCACGTAGGTGTAATCGGGGGTAATGAAGGCGACGTGCTGCGGGCCGGGCTGGGCATTGGCCGCGAAGTTGAGATCGAGCGCGATATAGGTGTAGCCGTTGGCCTGATAGGGCCGGATGCCGCTCGGGTTGACGTATGCCGCGCCGCCCTCGACGAGCACGTTGAGGCCGGGCGCCTGGCCGTTCGAGCCGAGCCCGACCACCGATCCGACCACGGTCACCCGTCCTCCGGCGAGATTTACGGGCGCGGGCATGACGGCGTTCGTTCCGAAGAAGCCGTAGACCTGGCCATCGTAGAAGGGCAGACTGGAGCGGGTCGAGACGCTGAAGTTGACGCCCTGGGAGACGGCGCCGGCGATGACGGTGACGGGGAAAGCCTGCGTGAAGTCGGTGGTGGTGACGCCGAACAGCGAATAGAAGGCGGTGTTGACCGGCGGCGAGGAAATGGTCGATCCATTGGGGCCGATGATGTCGGCGTCGGGCGGCATCGTGTGGACGTAAACCGCGTACTGGCCCGGCGGTACGCCATCCATGCGGAAGGTGCCGTCGGAAGCGGTGACGGCGCTGAGGGCTCCGGCGCCGGGTTGCATGGCAACGACCGAGAGCAGGGGGACACCGTTTCCGCCGGATGTCACCTTGCCGGTGATGCTGCCGAACTGCTGTGCGAAGCCTGCCGTCGGGTAGAGGGCGGAGATCGCCGCGATGTCGTCGTTATCGATGGGATGCGCGAGAGAAGTGGCGCGCGTGGTTGCCTGCGACATGGCGGAGGACGTGAACGTGTGTTGCAGGCCGAGCGCGTGGCCCATCTCGTGAACCGTGGTCAGAAAATAGCTCTGGTTGTAGCTGGGCCCGGGGGCGATGGTCACATTCTGATTCAGGACGATGGTGGAACGCAGGATGGGGAAGAACTGGGTTCCATCGGCAGCCGTTGAGGGCGACGCGGAGGTCGTCGGACCGCCGAAAGCCTCGACTCCGGGAGGGAGATCCTCAAAAACAATGTCCCCGCCGGGAGTGTTCTGCGGCGTGGCGCTGTTCTCGAAGCCGCCGAAGGCGACGCGAAGGCTGGAAGTCGGGACGCCGTTCCACGCGGCGGCCGCCTGGCGAATCTGGCCCAGCAGCGAGTAGATGGTGTCGTTGGCGGAATACCGCGTCGGGCCGGATTCGGAAACCAGAAAGGTGACGGTTTTCGAGGGAAGGACCGTGAGGTCGAATTTCTGCAGCAAAGCGCCGCCGGGCGCGGATGCGAAGAAGTAGTAATAGGCGCTGGCGGGAGCGCTGAAGGCGAGAAGGGCGGCGGTGAGGAGAAGCTGCTTTCTCATTGGGGCGGGGCCGCCGGCGGGAGGTTCTGGCTCACCTGCTGTTTGAGAGCGCTGAGGGTCATCTGGATGGCGTGGTCCTGCACCACGTTGCCGGAAGTATCGAGCATGGTTTCGCCGATGCGGCCGCGGGCTACGAGCACCGAGCCATCCGATTGCGCGCTGACGTTGAAGAGCCCCTGGTTCAGACCGAGGATGTGGATGATGCCGGTAGAAGGAGACTGCCAGAGAAAGAGCACGTATTCGGCGCCGGTCTGGAGCTGCGGAACGCCGGGGAAGGACTGGCGGTATCCGTTGGCGACGCCTCCCGGCAGGGCGACTTCGCTCGGAGCGGTGCCTTTCAGGGTATCGGTGACCTGCAGGGCGTAATGGGTGTAAATGGTCGATCCGGTCTGGCTGGTGGTCGAACCGGTGACTTTGGCGCGCACAATGGCTGTGGCCTGCCGGGTCATCTGGTCCATCGAGAGCTGGATCAGGGTGGCAGCGGGAGCCGCACTGACGGCGCAGAGAGCCAGGAGGATGGCGCGGAGCTTCATTTCCAGCCTGTGGAAAAGCACGTGAACGTCCTTTGTGTCCTATTGATTCTCAAATACTTAAGTACGCACTGGAGGGCTGTCTCGTTTCCCTGTGACACGCTTTTGGGGCAGAGTGTCCCAAAGTGAAATCAGTTCCGGACGACCAGGATCGGGATATCGAGTTCGTGGCGGACCGGGTTGATGGTGTTGCCGAAAATCAGATCTTTCAGACGCCGGTGGCCGTGGGCGCCCATGACGAGCAGGTCGGGCTGGATTTCGCGCGCGTAGCGGACGATTTCCTTCCCGGGCTGGGAGCCGTGGCGTATGGCGGTTTCGACGTCGATGTCCATCTGGGCCAGGGATTCGACGAGGCGGTCGAGATAGGCGCGGCCGGCATTGACTTCGGCGGTGGAGGAGTCGGCGCCGTAGAGCTGGCTGGTAACGCCTTCTTCGACGTGCAGGAGATAGATGCGGGCGCGGCTGCGGGCGGCGAGTCCGGCAGCGTGGGCGATGGCGATGCGGTCGAGGCTCGAGTGATCGACCGGCACCAGGATGCGGTGATACTTCGGAGCGGTGATGAACTGGCTGGCGGCATCCTGGCCTTCGAGGCCGAGCGTAGCCGGGGCGGCCGCGGGGGTGCGATATGGCTGCAGCGAGATCCAGGCGAGGAGACCGAGAAGGGCGCCGCAGATGAGGAGCGAAACGGTCCAGACGAGCGGCGCCCAGAAACCAGCGCCGCTGGCCCATTCGGCGATGGTCTGTTCGGCGAGCCACATGTTGAGGCCGAGAACGACGAGAGCCGTGGTCCATCCGGCGAAATGGAGCTTCGGGCCGCTGGTGAAGGGGCCCATGCGCCGGCGGTCGCTCGTGAAGTGAATGAGCGGCATGATGGCGAAGGGCAGTTGCAGGCTGAGCACCACCTGGCTGAGCAGAAGCAGTTGCAGGGTACCCTGGCTGCCGGCAAGCCAGATGGCGACAAACGCGGGCACGATGGCGAGCAGGCGCGTGACGAGGCGGCGCAGCCACGGCCGCACGCGAATGTTGAGGAAGCCTTCCATGATGATCTGGCCGGCGAGAGTGCCGGTCAGGGTGGAGGACTGTCCGGAAGCGAACAGCGCCACGCCGAAGAGTTTGGCGGCGACGATGGTTCCCATCAGAGGGGCGAGCAGCAGATAGGCCTGCTGGATCTCGGTCACTTCCTGGTGGGCGCGATAGAAGACGGCGCCGGCGAGCACGAGGATGGCGGCGTTGACGAACAGCGCGCCGTTGAGCGCGACCGTGCAATCGAAGAGGTTCCAGCGGCAGGCGGCGCGTTTTTCCTCTTCGCTCCTGCCGATGTTGCGGGTCTGGACGAGCGCGGAGTGGAGATAGAGATTGTGCGGCATCACGGTGGCGCCGAGAATGCCGATGGCGACCACGAGGCTGCGGTTATCGAGCCACGGGATGACGCCGGCCGCGACCCCTCCGAAGTCCGGTTTCGCGATGAAGAGTTCGATGCCGAGGCAGACGGCGATGACGGTGATGAGCGAGAGGATGAAAGCTTCGAGATAACGGATGCCGAGCTTCTGCATCCAGAGCACGAGCAGGGTATCGAGCGCGGTGAGCGCGACGCCGGCGACGAGCGGAATGTGGAAGAGAAGATTGAGCGCGATGGCCGCGCCCAGCACTTCGGCCAGGTCGCAGGCCACGATGGCGATTTCGCAGAGGAACCAGAGCGCGAGGTTGACGGCGCGGGGGTAACTTTCGCGGCAGGCCTGCGCGAGGTCGCGGCCGGTGACGATGCCGAGCCGCGCGGCGAGAGTCTGCAGCAGGATGGCCATGGCGTTCGACATGACCAGCACCCAGAGCAGACGGTAGCCGAATCTGGCGCCGCCTTCGAGGTCGGTGGCCCAGTTGCCGGGATCCATGTAGCCGACACTGACGAGATAGGCGGGGCCGGAGAAGGCGAAGATCCGGCGCCAGAGCGAGCCGTGGTCCGTCGCGACGCTTTCATGCACTTCGGAAAGCGAGCGGCTCTGAGCTGGATTGCCGGGAATCATGTTCTGACCCGAAGACCCATCCCTCAAAGGCGGCAGGAGATAGGCCCGCTGGTACTAATGTAGCGTGGGCGGGTATCCGAAGGCCTTTATAATGGCGGTCATGAAAAGAATACTCGTGGCAGGCGCCGGAGGATTCATCGGAGGACATCTGGTGAAGCGCCTGAAAAAAGAAGGATTCTGGGTGCGCGGCGTGGACATCAAACGCCACGAATTCGCCGAGCCCCCGGCGGATGAATTCCTGATCGGCGACCTGCGCGAACCCGAGATCGTGCGCGCGTCGGTCAAGGGCATCGACGAGGTTTATCAGCTGGCCGCCGATATGGGCGGGGCGGGTTATATCTTCACCGGCGAGCATGACGCGGCCGTGATGCATAACTCGGCCACGATCAATCTCAATATGCTCGAATTCGGCGTGCGGGCCGGGGTGAAGCGGTTCTTCTATTCCTCGTCAGCCTGCATCTATCCCGAATACAACCAGCTCGATCCGGATAACCCGAAGTGTTCGGAGGAATCGGCTTATCCGGCGGCTCCCGACAGCGAGTACGGCTGGGAGAAGCTGTTCAGCGAGC
>DASPQQ010000291.1:0-2215 GCA_035624885.1 Bryobacteraceae bacterium
GCCGCCGTCTGGGGCTTCGCCTCCATGTTCGGGCCCACCGCCGGCGGCTGGCTCACCGACACTTTCTCCTGGCGCGCCGCCTTCTACGTGAACCTGCCCGTGGGCATCATCGCGGTCATCGCCATCTGGTTCCAGTTCCCCAGCTTCCACAAGAAAGGGGTCGACCGCAAAGTCGACTGGTACGGCGTCGCGACGCTCATTCTCTGCATCGTCCCGCTGCTCCTCGCGCTGACGTGGGTCACCGATTACGGCTGGGGCTCGACGCGCGTCGAGTCGCTCCTCGCCTGGGCGGCCCTGATGCTCTGCGCGTTCCTTTACGCCGAAACCAGAGCCAGGGAACCGCTGATCCCGCTCACGCTCTTCCGCAATCCGGTCATCAGCACCTGCTCGCTCGCCGTCTTCATCCTCGGCATGGGGATGTTCGGCGTCATCATCTATCTGCCGCTCTTCATGCAGGGCGTGCTCGGCGTCTCCGCCACGCAATCCGGCAATCTGCTCACGCCGCTCATGATGGGCGCGGTCGCCGGCTCCATCGTCACCGGCCAGATGAACGCCCGCGTCGGCAGTTACAAACCCTCCGCCGTCGCCGGCTCCATCCTCGTCGCCATCGGCATGATTCTCTTCGCCCGCATGGACGGCAACACCGTACACAGCTACGTGGTGACGGGCATGATCATCGCCGGCATCGGCATGGGCCTGTTGCAGCCGGTCTATACCGTGGCCGTACAGAACTCGGCGCCGCGCGAACACATGGGCGCCGCGACCGCCTCAACCGCTTTCTTCCGCTCCATCGGCAGCACGGTCGGGGTCGCTGTCTTCGGCAGCCTGCTCCTGACCAAGTTCCACAGCGACTTCACCAAAGGCGTTCCTCCCGGCACGCCCGCGCGGGCGCTCGAGTTCTTCAGGAACCCGCTGATGCTCGGCCCCATGCGTTCCCAGCTCGAAGCGGGCTTCGGCCAGTATCCCGGCGGCCTGCAACTGCTCCGTCTGCTGATGGCCGACGTGCGCAACTCCCTGATCCACGGCCTCAACCGCATCTTCATCTCGAGCGCCGTGATCATGAGCCTCGCCGTCATCCTGCACCTCTTCCTGAAGGACGTGAAACTCCGCGGCCGGTCGACCGATGTGATCGACACGCCGCCCGCCCACTGAGCAGCTTGTACACGCGCCTTCAGAGACTGTGTGAGAACTGCGCTCAGGGCCTTTGCTCCTGAGTAGCCGCTGAGGAAAACCGGGACAGACTCCTTTTTCGCGTTACAAAACTTCTGCGTGAGAGCCGGGACGGCGCGAAAAAGGAGTCTGTACCGGGTTTTCCGGACCACGCTCGCAGCCGAATACCCGTGAACCGGAGTTTTCACACAGTCTCTTCAGGCGCGTCTGTTCTTTGCAGGACGAAAGCCGCGCCTGAAGGCGCAGGCACATTATTACGCATAGATCCCGCGCAGCCGCATCGCGATCGCCACGCGGTCGAGCGCCAGCATATACGCCGCCGTGCGGTTATCCACCGCGTGCTTCTCCGCATAGGCGCCGATCGAATCGAAGCTGCACACCATGATCTCTTCGAGCCGCGAATTCACGAGGTCTTCGTTCCAGAAATACCCCTGCCGGTCCTGCACCCACTCGAAGTAAGACACGGTCACGCCGCCGGCATTCGCGAGAATATCCGGGATCACGAAGACCTTCTTCTCCGCGAGAATCTCATCGGCCAGCACCGTCGTCGGTCCGTTCGCGCCCTCGCAGAGTATTTTGCAGTTCAGCTTCGCCGCGTTCTCGGAAGTGATCACGTTCTCGGTCGCAGCCGGCAGCAGCACATCGCAATCGAGGAACATCGCCTCGTTCCTGTCCACCGCTTCGCCGCCCTCGAAACCGTTGATCGTCCCGTTCTCCCGCCGGTGCGTCTCGAGCGCCGCAATATCCAGACCCTTCGCGTTATAAACCGCGCCATCGTACTCAATCAGCCCGATGATTCTGAATCCGCGCCGCGCCATCAGCCGCGCCGCCATGCCGCCCACGTTGCCGAAGCCCTGAATCACCACGCGCGTGTTTTCCGGCGCGAGCCCGAACTTCTTCAGCGCCTGCAGCGTCACCACCATGCACCCGCGCCCCGTCGCTTCCTTGCGTCCCAGAGACCCGCCCAGTTCCATCGGCTTGCCCGTCACCACCGCCGTGGTTGCGTGGCCCACGTGCATCGAGTAGGTGTCCATGATCCACGCCA
>DASPQQ010000292.1:0-3233 GCA_035624885.1 Bryobacteraceae bacterium
CACCACATATACCCGTAATCGACGGGTTTCCCGCCAATCACTTTCGAAGACCCGGCTTCTTCAAACCACCCCGGGGGCACCACCTGTTCGTCGCCGATTTTTCCGCCATTGAGCACGAACAGCGCGAACCGTCCGTAATCGCGCAGCCGCGCGCTCAATCCGCTCCCGCCCACTTCGAGACCATCGGGCGATTCGAGCCACCACGTCGCGTCATCTTCCATCCCGGCCTTCGACCAGATCTTCTCCGAAAGATATTCGGCGACGGGCTTCTTCACCGCCGCATGCAGCAGCGCGCCGATCATATGGGTTTCGCCGGTGCTGTAGTTCCACACCGTCCCCGGCGCGCCCACGCGCGGCAGCCCGGACATGAACTTCACGATCTCGCCCGGCTTCTGCGCGATCTGCAGCTCGAGCATATGCCGCCGGTCCGATTTCGGGTCGGTATACGTCTCATCCCATTTCACGCCCGAAGCCATCTGCAGCACGTTGCGCACGGAGGTGCCCTCATAGCTCGTCCCCCGCAATTCCGGCATGTACTTCGTCAGCGGATCGTCGAGGCTTGAGATGTAGCCGTCCTTGAGAGCCGCGGCCGCCAGCGTCGAGCAGATCGATTTCGCCATCGACCACGAAACCCAGCGGTCGTTCGGCGTATTGCCCAGCTCGTAGTCCTCCAGCACTACCTTGCCGTCTTTGAGGATCAGCAGCCCGCTCACCCGGTTCGCCGACAGATAATCCGCCAGATCCCACTTCTTGCCGTTCGAGGTGAAGGAGATATCGGTGAGAGGCGCCGGGCTTGGCGGCAGAGACAGAACCGAAGTGCCGCGTTTGATGGTCCGGGTGGGAAACAGCCGGTCGATATGGCGGAAGGTATTGACCTGAATATCGGGCCGGAGTTTGCCGTCGTAAAGGCTGCGCACGTCGCCGATGGAATCCCCGCCGGAACCGGCGGCGGCCCACGTCAGGACGAAAAGGATCGAGAGCAGACGGGTGGTTCGCATGCTGGGGGCCATTCTCCCACGAAATGGGGGATAAAAGGATTGAAACCAGCCAGAAACCTTTCTGCCCGCTTCTGCGACAATAGAAACATGCGCTCAGTGTCTCTCCGGCTCGCTCTGTCCGCCCTGCTTCTGGCCGCCAGCGCCTTTGCGCAGCAACAGTTTACGGTGGACAAGCTGGTCCAGTTCATCACTTCGTCGATCCGCCAGAAGATGAGCGACGCCGAAGTGGCGAAGTACCTCGGCAGCGTCCGGATGTCCGAGCGGCTCGACCCCCGCGTGGTCGAGGAGCTGCAGGGGAAAGGCGCCGGATCGAAGACCGTGGCCGCGCTGAACCGGCTGGCCGAGATATCGGCCTCGCTCGCCGCGCCGCCCGCACCCGCCGCGGGCGCTCCCAAGCCCAAGCCCATCCCGCCGCCCTCCTACGAAGAGCAGAACCGGATTCTCGCCGACGTGCGGGACTATGCGCTGAACTATTCGAAAACGCTGCCCGACTTCATTTCTCTTCAGGTCACGCGCCGTTACGGCGATCACAATTTCAAGCCCGGCACCGAGGGTTCCTGGTCGCCGCTCGATCGCGTGGCGGAAAAGCTGAGCTATTTCGACCAGCACGAAAAATACGAGCTCATCAGCCAGAACGATAACGCCATGTTCGGCAAGACGTTCGAGAATCTGGATGGCGCCATTTCACGCGGTGAATTCGGCACCGTGATGCAGCAGATTTTCGATCCGGCGTCAGACGGCGAATTCCACTGGCTGCGCTGGGGCACCCTGCGCGGCGAACTCTGCCACGTCTTCAGCTTCGTGATCGACCAGCCGCATTCGAAATCGACCATCGACTATAACCACGGCGAAGCGCGCGCCAACCCCGGCTATCACGGCCTGGTCTACGTGCCGAAGGGAACCACCACCATCACCCGCATCACCGTGGTGCAGGACGTCGCGCCCAGCTTTCCGCTGCAGGACGTCACCCAGACCATCGATTACGCCTGGACCGATATCAGCGGCCAGCAGTTTCTGCTGCCCTGGAAGAGCGTGGTCATGATGCGGCACGACCGCCTTGCCGACAGGAACGAAATCGAATTTCGCGGCTACCGCAAGTACTCGGCCGACACTTCGATCAAATTCGACGACGTGGACGACGCGGCCACGGCCGACGACAAAAACAATCAGGAGCAGCCGGCCACCGCGGCCCCGGCCGCGCCCGTGCACTAGACTGTGTTGAAGACCGCTCACCCGATGCACTCGAAACTCAGAACGCTCGTTCTGCTCGTGACGCTCGCTGCGATGCTCGGCGTTTCGGCGGCCTCCATCACTCCGGCGCACCTGCATCTGAATTCCTCAGCCAGCCGCTGCGATCTTTGCTTTACCGCGCATTTTGCCGCGGTGCAGTCTCCCGCCGTTCAGTCCGTGCACGCTCCGGAACTCAGCGGACCGACGGCTCTTCTCCAGCCGTATTCGAGATACCAGTCGCTCGCCAGCCGTCCTTCTTCTTCCCGTGGCCCTCCCTCGCTCAGCCTGTAGCGGTTTTGCTGCAAGTTGAGACCCGTCAGACCGGAAGAAGAGGAAAATGAGGCATTTCTATATTGCAGTTTTCACACTTTTGAGTGTGTTCATGAGCGCGCGCCCCCTGGCCGCGCAGGGCATGGGGAACGCCGGCACCATCACCGGCACCGTTACCGATCCGAGCGGCGCGGTCGTCGCCGGCGCCACCGTCACCATCGAAAACAAAGTCACCGGTTTCTCGAGGACCGTCACCACCGAAGCCGATGGCACCTACAAGATTCTCGGCGTCCCGCAGAACAATTACCACATGACCGTGACGGCCACCGGGTTCCAGCAGCATGTGGCCGATATTGAAGTTCGCACCACCGTGGCCATCAACCTGCCCGTTTCGCTCTCGCTCGCGTCTTCGGCGGTCTCCGTCGAAGTCCACTCGGAATCCGATCTGATCGAATCCGTCCCCACCGCGCACGTCGATATCGATGCCTCGCAGTTTTCGAGATTGCCGTCGAGCCAGATCGGCTCCGGCATCAACTCCGCCGTCGCGCACTCCGCGCCCGGCATCATCGAAGACTCGAACGGCTTCATCCACCCCCAGGGCGATCACGCGCAGACGCAGTTCGTCTTCGATAACCAGCCCATCACCGACCAGCAGAGCAAACAGTTCTCCACCTCGATGCCCGAAAACGCCATCGCTTCGGTGGAAGTGATCACCGGCGCTCCGCCCGCCGAATA
>DASPQQ010000293.1:0-5608 GCA_035624885.1 Bryobacteraceae bacterium
CGAGCTCATCAGGGGCCTGCAGCCGAACGTTCCGAACAGCACCATCGTGGAATGCAACGTACTCTATCCGAGCCCCAGGCTGAAGACGGAAACACACCGGGAAACGCTGAAGACGAACGGCTTCGACTTCTGTCCCGTCGACATCATGGATGCAGAGGGCGATGCCGTGCTCCCGGTGCGGGGTATGCGGGAGTTCTTCGATGCCGAGGGTCCGTTTCCGACGCTGCCTCCCTATACTCCGGGCTGGCATCTCAGCGAGATCGCCGTGGGCAAACATCTGCTGAATTACGATTCGCTGCTGGTCTATACGCACTTCAAAGGTCATACGATGGGCGGGTTTGGCGGATCGCTGAAGAACATTGCGATCGGCTGCTCCTCGGGACAGGTGGGCAAGCGCCAGATTCACGGCGAAGGGTTTCCCAGAGGGCCGCTCTTTCTGGAGCGCATGGTGGAAGCGGGCAAGGCGATGGTCGATCACTTCGGCCCGCACATCACCTACATCAACGTGCTGAAGAACATCTCCGTCGACTGCGACTGCGATCCGCACGCGGCGAAGCCGACCTGCAACGACATCGGCATCGCGGGCTCGACGGACATTCTGGCGATCGAAAAGGCTTCGGTCGATCTGGTGTATGCGCAGCCGGACAAGCAGCGGCACGATATGATCCAGCGGATCGAGTCGCGAGGCGGAATGCACCAGCTCGAGTACATGAGAAGCCTGCACATGGGTAACGACCAGTACGAGCTGATCACGCTTTAGGGAAACAGGGCCAGACCTGCGTTCGGTCAGCTCATGCTCCGCTTCGGCGCGGTTCCCGGGGCAGGAGGCTGTTCGGCCGGAAACCTGTTCGATTCATGACGGTTTCGGTCTGGACGAAACAAGGGGCTTGTTCAGCCTCTCCGGGGCAGCCGTTGAAATGCAAGCGCGGCTCCGCGATTCGGGGAAAACGGATTCATGTCTGCCGGGCGACGAGTGGAATACGCCGGACAACGGCCGATGCGGGAGCGAAACACCCGGTTGTACCGGCTGGCGCACTGGCCCATATGGATCTGGATCTTCTTCCTCGCGCCGGGACCTCTGACGTTCGACCTGTTTGCGCATGGATTGTCGATCCGGCATCTGGCGTGGCTGATTGCCGTTCTGGCAGGGACGGGTTGGGCGGGGCTGACCGGCAAACTTCCGGGGGTCGAGCCGAAACCCTATATTCTGCGCTTCACGGAAGAGAAGCCGAACCCGCTCTACCGGCGGATCTGCTATACGTTTGCGTGGAGCGACATCATCACTTACGCAGTGCTCAATCTGGCCGGAGTGGCATTGGCCGTTGTTACGCGCACCTGGTATATGAAGCAGGTTTACACTTACGCTTATTTTCCGGTTTCGCTGACGATTCTGCTGACGGGCGCGGCAGGGGTTCTGCCGCGCCCGCCCTTCAACGAAGGGTGAAGGCACGGAGCGCCGTTACTTTTACGGCTCCGTGTGGGCAGGGACACTCGCACAGGCGGTGCTGATGGTCCTGTGGAAGTTGCTCCCGCGTGGTTATCAGGGCGATGTGGTGAAGCTTCTGGTTTATGCGGTTGCCCTTGCCGCGGCCGGTTTTTCCGCGTGGCGGGGAATGCTGCCGCGCACGCGGCCGATCGTCGCGGGAGAGATGATCGTCGCGGATTAGCAAGGAAGGGTGAGGATTTCCGGCGATTGGGCCGATTGTACACAGGCGCTGTGACCGGCAGGGACAGGGCGCGCTCGGCGGGTCTTCACAATCTGTTTCAGGGCAACGGCTTCGAAAGGGCACGACGAGTGCATCGGGTGACGCGCGATGCGTTGCCCGCTTCTGGCCGCGGCGCTGGTGTTCCCCGCCCTGTGCGCGGGCCAGCAGCAGTATCTCATCCGGACGGTTGCCGGGGCGACGCCGCCGCCTTCGCCGGAGACCGCGGTGGGCGCGCTGGTGTGGCGTCCGACCGGCGTGACAGTCGACAGCTCAGGGAATGTCTACTTCACTGCCGGCCAGTACGTCTTCCGGCTGGACCGGAATGGCCTGCTGACGCGGATCGCGGGGACCGGGCAGGAAGGATTCGCCGGAGATGGCGGACCGGCGCAGAATGCGAAGCTGTCTTCACCCGCAGGGCTGGCATTTGACGCCGCCGGGAATCTGTACGTGGCCGACAGTCTCAACGCGCGCATCCGCAGGGTCGACGCGGCAGGAATCATCACGACGGTGGCGGGCGGAGGAAACGGCGATCCGACGCAGGGAAGCGCGGCGACGAGCGCGCAACTGAAGTATCCATACGGGCTCGCCGTGGATGCAGAGGGCAATCTGCTGATCGCCGATTCGAACTGGGAAAAGGTGCTGAAACTGGCGCCGAGCGGGATCATGACCACCTTTGCCGGAGGAAGGGCGTATCCGGGCGGCGGAACGACGGACCTCGGAGACGGAGGGCCGGCCACGAGCGCGCTGATGGGACCGGCGTCCGGCGTGGCGGTGGATGCGAGCGGGAATGTGTACATCGCGGACGGCATCAATCACATCCGCAAGGTGGACACGAACGGCATCATCACGACGATTGCGGGCAACGGCAACGCGGCGTTCGCGGGCGATGGCGGGCCGGCGACCGAGGCGCAGTTCGCGGGGCCGAACTCGATCGCGCTGGATGCGGCGGGCAACATCTATTTCTCCGATCTTTACAGCAACCGGGTGCGGAAGATCGCAACCGGCGGGATCGTGACGACGGTGGCGGGAGATGGCGCAGGCGAGGTATCGGGAGACGGCGGACCGGCGACGAGCGCGGGACTGACACCGGCCGGTCTGGGGGTGGACGGCCAGGGCAACCTGTTCATCGCGGATTACTACGACGGGCTGATTCGGGAAGTTTCGACGAGTGGAATCATCACCTCCGTCGCGGGGAACTTTTATCTGGGGCCGACTCTGTACACGAGTGCGGTGGTCAATGGGGCGATCGATCCGTCGGTGGACAGTCAGGGCAATCGATATGCAGTGGATGATCTCAACGACACGGTTCAGAAGATCACGCCGGCTGGAGTGGTCACCACTGTTGCGGGAAACGGCATCTATTGCCCGCCGCCTGCCGCGCCGTTCTTCAATGGTCCGAGTTGTTTTTCAGGAGACGGAGGGCCGGCCGTCGACGCACAACTCAACGGCCCGAGGGAAGTGGCTGTGGACCAGGCCGGCAACCTGTTCATTGCGGATGCCGGGAACGGGCGTATCCGCAAGGTCTCAACCAGCGGCATCATCACGACGGTCGCGGGTGGGGGCAGCGACACGGGCGACGGAGTACAGGCGCTGAGTGCCGCAATCGGCGCTGAAGGCGTAGCGGTCGATGGCGAGAACAATCTGTTCCTGTCGAGCGTGGTAACGGTGAGAAAGATATCGTCAAATGGATTCATTTCCACGATCGCGGGAAACGGCACCAGTGGTTACTCGGGGGACGGCGGGCTGGCCACCTCCGCGGAGTTGAGTTCTACGGGCGTCATCGCGCTCGATGCTTCGGGCGACGTTTACTTTGTCGATGGCGGCGGCACCCTTATCCGGGAGCTGACACCGACGACGGATGCCGCGGTGATCGCTGCAATTGTGGATGCGGCAACGGAGGCCACGGGACCGGTGTCGCCGGGCAAGATCGTGGTGATTTACGGAAGCGGAATGGGACCGGCGCAACTGGCGACGGCCTCGCCGCTCAATGGTGTGTTTGACGCGGAAGTGGGTGGGACGGCGGTCTACTTCAACGGCATTCCCGCGCCGATTCTTTACAGCTCGGCCACGCAGATTGCCGCGATTGCGCCCTATGAGATCGCGGGAAGCGCGACGGCGCAGGTGACGGTGAGTTATCAGAATGCGGTGTCGCCGGCGTTCGCAGTCGCGGTGGCGGCTTCCGCTCCCTCGTTCTTCAGTCTGAACGGAACGGGCGCGGGGCCGATTGCGGCGGTCAATGCGGATGGGTCGCTGAACGATGCGGCGCATCCGGTGAAGACCGGAGGGCTTGTGTCGCTCTATGCCAACGGGACGGGCGCGACGTCGCCGGCGAGCGCGGATGGGCAACTGGCGATGGCGCCGTATGCGCAGACGGCGCTGCCGGTGGAGGTGACGGTGGGAGGGGTGGCGGCGGGCGTTGTGTATGCGGGGGCGGCGCCGGAGGAGGTTGCGGGACTGGCGCAGATCGTGGTGCAGATTCCCGAGGGCGTGCAGCCGGGCGGGTATGTTCCGGTGGTGCTCAAGGTGGGAAGTGCGTCATCGGTCAGCGGCGTGGCCTGGATCGCGGTGTCGGCCAACTGAAGGCCTGGCTATTCCGCGAAGCTGGCCGGTGTGGACCACGTTCAGTCCGGAGGTTGCGGAGCGAGCCGATGCCTGCTCGAGACGCGCTCGCAGCAGAGCGCGGGGAACGGCGCCGGGAGGGATGGCGGCATCGAGAGCTTCATGGTGCGCGGATTGAAAAGCGGCGAAGGCGGAAGCAAGCGAATGGAGGCGTTCGCGGCAAGGCTCGCAGCAGGCAAGATGCGCGCGGATGTGTGCGTCTTTCGCCGGCGGCAATTCGCTCTCGAGGTGCAGGATCAGATCGCGGTCGGGAATATGGGGTGCGCCGCGCATATCAGAATCTCAGGCGTAATTCGACCCAGGCCCGCAAGGGCGCGCCGGGTGCGTAGAAGATGACGCTCTGCGCCGGATAATTGCCTGCATACGGGCCGGTGGTGTATTCGGGAAACGGCCGGGTGGTTACGGTGCCCTGCGCGGTGAGTCCGGTGTTGGCCAGCTGGCCGGCCGTGTAGTAGTGGTGATTGAACAGGTTGTCGATCTCGAGCGCGAGCTGGAGGCGTTTCGTCAGGTCGTAATGCGCGCGGAGGTTGGTGATGGCGTAGCCGGGAATGATGCCGGGGCCGAGATAGTAGACGCCATCGGCTTTATAGGCGTTGTTCTCGTTGCCTCGCGCGTATTCGCTCGAGGCAATGACTTCGGCGAGGTCGAACATGAGACGCGAGGTGGCCCGGATATCCATGTAAGCTTTTCCGCTCTGTTTGGGGATAAGCGGAATGCGGTTGCCGGGATGGACCCAGATGTTGCCATCGAGCCCGGGATAGCCCGCAAGCGCGCTGTCGCTGGTGCTGTTGGCGCCGCCATCGAGGCTGTCGGTGCTTTGATAAGTCGCGCTCAGGAAAGTGTAGTCGAGACCCCAGGTGACGCGGCCGATGGCGCCGCCGAGATCGGCATCGACGCCTTCGCGCCGCGTCTCGGCGAAGTTCTGGAAGTATCCGGTGCCGAGCACGGGCGCTGTGACGAAGAGAATGTCGTCGTGATTATCGGCGCGGAAGGCTCCGATGTTCCAGCTCAGGTTGCGCGCCCATGAGAGCTCGGGACGGCCGCGCAGGCCGGCCTCCCAGGTGTCGGTGACGACCTGCTTCAGCGCGGGGTCGCTCGCGAGCGCGTTGGGAAGACTGCAGGGATTGGCGGGATCGGCGCATCCGAGTTCGATTGAGGTAGGGGCGCGGCTGCCCTGCGTGTATCGGGCGTAAACGTTCAACTGCGGGATCGGGCTCCAGGTGAGACCGGCCGCGGGATTGAACCGCTGGAAAACGTAACTCGCGGTGAGCGAGCCGGGGCCG
>DASPQQ010000294.1:0-3268 GCA_035624885.1 Bryobacteraceae bacterium
GGGAGTTCCTTCCTTCTTCTGTCTGGTAATGATGGTTTTCTTGCAAAGCAATGGTTGCACCAGTTGCTCGGGCGTCCCTTCAGACTTCAACAAGGTCGTTCTCCACGCCACTTCGACGGATCTGAACGCCGGCCAGTCATCCACGATCACGGCCTCAGTACCGAAGGACACCAGCGGCGCGGGCGTGACCTGGGTCTTCACGCCGCAGGCAGGCGTCGCCAATCCCGGAACTTTTACCGCCAACAGCGTCACCTCCGCGACCTACAATGCGCCGACTTCGAACGTGCCTTCGAAATTCACGGTGACTATCAGCGCTACTTCAATCGCTTTCCCGACCGAATCCAATTCGATCACCCTTACGATCGAGCCGACCTCACCGCTGACGATCACCACAACTTCGCTGCCGGACGGAACCGTGGGCGTCGCCTACTCCGCGCAGTTGCAGGCCACGGGCGGCGTTCCACCTTACACCTGGAATCTCAAGAGCGGCACCCTGCCCGCTCCTCTCGTCGTCAATCCGAATGGCACAATCACCGGCACGCCCACGACTCCGGGCGTGTCTAACGCATTCACCGTCCAGGTCACGGACAGCGCGACGCCGACCGCGAACACCGCCTCCACCACCGCCGGCCAGCTGAGCATCACCATCAAGAACGTGCTGAACGGCAACTATGCCTTCGAATTCAGCGGATTCAACGCCACGGGCGCAGTCGTTGTCGCCGGTAGCTTTACTGCGGACGGCGTCGGCGCCATCACCAACGGCGTCGAAGATGTGAACTCCATCGCCGGGCCGCCGAAGAATCAGACCTTCACGGGCACGTTCACGATCGGACCCGACAATCGCGGGCAGCTTGCCTTTTCAAGCCTTAGCGGTTCGCCCACCTACGATTTCGCTATCGATACCACTGGCGCGCACGGACGCCTCATCGAATTCGACACCAGCGGCGTACGCGGCTCCGGCCAGCTCGAGCTGCAAACCGCCAGCGCCAACACCTGCGGATCGAACACCCTCTCCGGCTCGGGCCCGCTCGGCGCGAACTGGGTCATCGGCGTTTCCGGCGCCACGAAGGCTTTCCCTCCCGGCTTCACCGCCGGTCCTATCGCCATGGTCGGCCGCTTCACCGCGGAGGTGCCGGCCAGCAACTCCGTGCCCGGCAACATCGACACCGGCGAAGTCGATCTTCAGTATCCCAATAACACGATTACGCGGAGTTCCACGTTCTCGGGCACGTTCCAGTCGACGAATCAGACCGCGCGCTGCACCATGAGCCTCACGCAGACCGCATCCACCATGACCTTCAGCGTCTATCCAGTCTCGTCCGCCAGCGGCCTGCTCACCGAAGCATTCGTCGTCGAAACCGACGCGCTCAGCTCCACCTCGCCGTTCGTCACCGTCGGCAAGATGGTCCAGCAGGTCGGCTATCCGTTCACCAACGTCGGCGTGAACCAGTTCACCGCGCCCAGCGTTGGCGGGCTTTCCGGCAACGTCATCCCGCAGGGACTCAGCGCCTACCAGCCCATCGTCGCCGTCGGCCAGTTGAATCCAAGCGGAGGCGCCTTCACCATGCCCTTCTTCGAGAATATCGGGGGGACGAGCGTGAGCTTCACCGGCGGCAGCGTCATCTCCGCGAATTTCACCAACGGCGATTCGTTCGGGCGTGTCGATACCAACCTGTTGCAGCCGATTGCTCCGGTGTTCTACGTGTTCAACCAGAACGCGGCGTTCTGCATCCTCGAGAATTTGAACGCTTCCGCGATCGGCGTCTTTGAACCTCAGTCAAAGGGCCAGACCGCCACCACGTTCTCCACCAGCCTCATCGCCGCCGCCTTCGCCGCAGGCACCACGGCCCCCGACACCGCCGCCACCACCAATTTCTCCGGCGCCGTCACCATCGCCAGCACCGGAACGAGCACCGGCACGATTACTGGCACGCAGGACACCAGCACTTCGGGAGCAAATACCTCGGGGCAGGCGGTCACCGGCACGGTCACCCTCAGCGGCACCGGCACCACGGACGGCACCGGCTCCATCACTTTGACCGCGCCCGCTGCGTTCACTGGTCAGTTCATCATCGTCTCGCCGACGAAGATTGCGGTAATCTCGACCACAACGGGCGACACAAATCCGCAGCTGATCTATCTGGGGAATTGCGCGGCCACCTGCGGAGAAGACTAGAAGGCTCGTGCGGTTTTCAGCTCAGTACGCCCAGCGCATCAGCACCGCGCCCGTCGTGTACCCCGCGCCGACCGCGATCAGCAGCACCAGGTCGCCCTTGCGCAGCCGCTTCTGCTCCACCGCATCGACCAGGCCCAGCGGAATCGTCGCCGCTGTCGTGTTGCCGTAGCGGTCGATATTGATTACTACTTTCGAATCGTCCACGCCCAGCCGCTCCTGCATGGCGCGAATGATGCGCATGTTCGCCTGGTGCGGCACCACCAGCGCGAGATCGCGGCTGCTGAGCCCGTTGCGCTGCAAAATCTCGCAGGCTAGCTCGCTCATCCGCCGCACTGCGTACTTGAACACCTGCTGCCCTTCCTGGTGCACGAAGTGCATGCGCTTCTCGACCGTCTCGTGGGTCGGCGGATGTAGCGATCCGCCGGCGGGCATGTAGAGATTGCATCCGCCGGACCCGTCGATATCGTGCACAAAATCGATGATCCCTTCCTTATCTGATTCGGCCGGCTCGAGCAGTACCGCGCCTGCGCCATCACCGAATAGGACGCAGGTCGCGCGATCCCTAAAGTCGAGAATCGAGGTCATCACGTCCGCGCCGATCACCAGCACTCTCTTGTGCGACCCGCCACCAACGAACTGTGCGCCGACCGTGAGCGCGTAGGCAAACCCTGAACACGCCGCGGAAAGATCGAAACCCCAGGCGTTCGTCGCGCCCAGCCGGTCCTGAATCAGGCAGGCCGTCGCCGGAAAGAGCATGTCCGGCGTGACCGTGGCGACCACGATCATGTCGATTTCTTCCGCGCTCAACCCCTTCGCCGCCAGCAGTTTCTTCGCGGCTTCCGTTCCCAGGTGCGACGACGCGATTCCGGGCTCAACGAAGTGCCGCTCGCGGATTCCCGTGCGCGTGCGGATCCAGTCGTCCGTCGTGTCCACCATCTTTTCCATGTCCGCATTGGTGACCACGCGCGGCGGCACGAACCCCGCGACTCCCGTGATCTTTGCGGCAATCCGATGGCTCATCCATCGCTCCGTTTCTGTGCAAACCGCCCGCGATTGTATTCAATCCCGCGCGGCGGTGACAAGCAAAACACT
>DASPQQ010000295.1:0-7757 GCA_035624885.1 Bryobacteraceae bacterium
CCTTTGTTTGCGACCTTCCTGCTCGGCATGTTCTGGACGCGCGCCACCGGAGACGGCGCGTTCTGGGGATTGTTGTGCGGAACGATCGGCGCGGGACTCACCGAAGCCTTGACCGTGGCGGAAGGGCAGGGCGGATGGCTCGGCAGCCTGCATGTGTTCCCGTCGCAGATGGCGCAGAACTTCTGGATTTCGATCGTGTCCTGGACGATCTGTTTCGTGATGACGATCGTGGTGAGCCTGATGACGGAGCCTTATCCGCGCGAGAGGCTGGTGGGCCTGGTGCACGGGGTTACGGAGCTGCCGGATGAAAGCGGCACGCAATGGTACCGGCGCCCGGTGGTGCTCGCCGTGGCCGTGGGGCTGGTTGTGATCGGGTTGAATCTCTGGTTCCATTAAGATGCTGGATCTGCGTGTGCCTTCGGGCTGGTACTTCGTGATTGTCGGGGCGCTGCTGGCAGGGATGGGTCTGGTGCGGCCGGCGAATCCCAATGTGAACCTCGCAGCGGGCGCGGCGATGCTGGCGTTCGGACTGTGCTTGCTGATACTGGCCTGGCGCAGAAGAAGGTGAGAAAAGAGCGGGCGAATTGCACCATCAAGAGCAAAGCAACACGATGCTCCTTCCGGGGCTGTCTGTACTGCAGCCTGAGTCAGCGCCCCGGAATTTCCCTTTTGGTACTGAGGCGGCTGAAGAGACTGTGTGAGAACTCAGGGCCTCCGCTCCCAGGTAGCCACTGAGGAAAACCGGGACAGACTCCTTTTTCGCGATACAAAACTTCTGCGTGAGAGCCGGGACGGCGCGAAAAAGGTTGTCTGTACCGGATTTTCCGGACCACGCTCGCAGCCGAATACCCGTGAACCGGAGTTCTCACACAGACTCTGAAAGCCCCGTCCCCAAATGATCAGATTTCGAGGATGACCGGCATGATGAGTGGCCGGCGTTCGCCCTGCTTGTGGATGTAGCGCTTCAGATCGGCACGGATCTTTTCCTTCATCACGCCGGCGTCGGTCATTTCTTCATCGCTCGAACCGGCGAGAGTCTTCGCGACCACGTCGCGCGCCGCGCGCATGAATTCGACGTCCTCTTCAAGGCCGAAACCTTTGCTGACGAGTTCGGGCACGGATTCGATCTTGCCCGTGTGTTTGTTGATCGCGATGATGGGCACCACGATGCCGTATTCGGAAAGCTGGCGGCGGTCGCGAACCACCATCTCGCCCACCACTTCGCCGACCGCGCCCGAATCGACGCAGACGCGGCCCACGGTGACGCGGCCGTTTTTGCGCGCGCCGCGGCCGTCGATTTCGAGGATGTCGCCGGTTTCGCAGATGAAGCTCTCTTCGAGTCCCACGTTGTGGAGATGTTCGGCGAGACGCACATGGCGCGCGAGCTGCCGGTATTCGCCGTGAATGGGCACGAAGTAACGCGGACGAACGAGGTTCAGAACGAGGCGCAGCTCTTCGATGGAACCGTGACCGGAGACGTGCAGCGGCGGATTCATGCTGCCGTAGAGAACATCCGCGCCGCGGCGCGAGATGTGGTCGATCATGCGGAAGATGGTTTTTTCGTTGCCGGGGATGATGCGGGAACTGAGGGCGACCATGTCGCCGGGTTCAATGGAGAAATGTTTGTGGTTGTCGACGGCGACGCGCGAGAGCGCGGACATCGGCTCGCCCTGGGTGCCCGAGATCAGCACCGTGACTTTCTCCGGCCTCGCGTCCATCACGTCCTGCGGGCGGATGAGAACGCCATCGGGGATATGGAGGAAGCCGTGATTGTGGGCGATCTCGGTGACCGCGATCATGCTGCGTCCGGCGATTGCGACCTTGCGGCCGAAATCCTGCGAGAGATCGATGATCTGCTGGATGCGGTGGATGGAAGAGCTGAAGCAGGAAACGAAGAGGCGCTTCTCGGAGCGGTTGAAGATGTCTTCAAGGCGCGGGCGAACGGCGCGTTCCGAGTCCGAGTAGCCGGGCCGGTCGGAGTTGGTCGAATCGGAGAGCAGCAGCAGGACGCCGCGCCGGCCGTAATCGGCCAGGGCGTGGAGATCGAAGAGTTCGTTGTCGGTGGGGGTGGGGTCGACTTTGAAATCGCCGGTGTGGATGATGACGCCGAGCGGCGTGGTGATGGCAAGCGCGACGCAGCTCACGATCGAGTGCGTCACGTGAATGAACTCGATTCTGAAGGGGCCGATTTCGACGGTGTCTTTGGGCCTGACCGGACGAAGCACGGGCTCGCGGTCGATTTCATATTCATCGAGACGGCGCTCGACGAGCGACAGGGTGAACGCGGTGCCGTAGACCGGCACATCGAACTCGGCGAGGAAGAAGGGCACGGCGCCGATGTGATCTTCGTGGCCGTGCGTGAGCAGTAGCGCGCGCAGATGGCGGCGGTTCTCCTTGAGAAAAGTGAGGTCCGGGGTGACGATGTCGACGCCGAGCAGTTCGCTCTCGGGGAACATCATGCCGGCATCGATCACGATGATGTCTTCGCCGTACCGGATGGCCATCATGTGCATCCCGAACTCGCCGAGTCCGCCGAGCGGGATGACGTGGAGTTTGTTGTCTGACATTATTGAGCGGTAAATCAGATTCTAGCGTCATCCTGCGCGGCGGGTGGAATGGAATGAGGCTTCCGAGTGGATCTGCGAGGTCCGGCTCGGGGATGGCCGAGCGGTTCTGTCTGAAACGACAACAGTAGAATTTCCCGGAGCCCGAACATAAGAAAGCCCATCCCGGTGCGGGATGGGCTTTACGGTCACCTGAATTTCGGTTCAGGTAATTCGATGGGAGAATCATTTTCGACGGCTTCACAACCGCGAAAACTTTTAGTGATTGGATATTACGGTTCCGCGCTATGGTTCGTCAAGTGAAAATCCAGTTTTAGTTTTCCACAGGATAACCACATGATTTCATGAAGGCTTAAAAAATCCGTGAAATCGTCTTGACAGAGCGTGGCTTTTGGCACCGGGGGCCTCAGCAAACCGGCGAAAAGCCTGCATCCGCACGAAATTACGGCACTTAACGCACCTGAAGCCGGTTCCATCGTGCGCGCTCAGTGGCGGCCGGAAAGGTGCAGCGAGATGACGGAATCGCCTTCGCCCGAGGCGCCGGCCCGGCGCAGCGTCATGCGCAAACCGCCGACCACCAGTCCCGAAACGACGCACAGGGCGGCCAGGACTCCGCAGAGGATGATGATGTTCAGGAACAGGTTCGCCGGATTGTCTTTGAGCGTGGGAACGTGCTCGGGAACGGTGATCTCGGCCTGGAATTTCACCTGGGAGAGCAGGCGCTCGGAGTCATCCGGGTTGGGAGAGTTCAGGGTGAGCGCCACAAGGGGCCCTGTTCGCTTCACAATCGCGCCAGGAACCGCCTGGAAGGCCGGAAGCTGGTGCCGGGCCATCTCCATGGTGGGAAAGCTGAAAACGAGCACAGTGGCCATTCCACCCTTGACCCTGTACTGGGCAAGCGCCGCTTCCGATTCGAAGTGGAACGCCGCGGTTGAAGGCGGGATGGAGGGCGCGAATTCCGCCAGGCTGGCCGGCCCGGTGATATAGCGCACGGTATTCGGTTCGGCATCGGCCGGCAAGTACTTCGGCAGGGTCGGGAGCGGCGACTGGGCGTAATGCGGGGCCGTCCCCACCACATGATTTAATTCTTCAGGTTTCGGCTTGTATCCTTTGAAAGCAAAAAGGTAATTGCCGACGATGACGTATTCGTCAGCGGCTGTTTCGGCGCCGCGATCGGTCACCTGGAGAGGCCTCGCGTCCTTCGGGACGAGCTCGGTGAAGGCCGACCAGGAGCCGGTGGCATCGGCGAATCGCCAGGCGGAGATTTCGTATTTGGTGCCGTTGGCGCTGTAAGGGGCGGTCTCGGAATCCTGGAGACCGTATTCCTGCCAGACCTTCGGGTTGGCGGCGGGCGCGGCGGACGGGGTACCCTTTTGCCAGGCTCCGATGGTATCGGGGAGGATGGCGGGCGTAGCCTGGACAGGGATCAGCGCTGTCAGGAAAAAGAGAACTGCTGGAACTCGCATAAGGTGAGGGGCCGCTAGCCGAATCATAGCAGGATTCGCGAAACGGGCTCCTCGAAGAAACCCCGGCCGGGAAGAAACGGTGCAGGGGCCGCCTCCGCGCGGCCCCCGTGACGAAAAAAGCGGGCGGAGAGCCTCCCTCCACGCCGTCGTCAAAGCCTCGTCCGCCATCACCGTTTCGCTGACGAGGAACTGCTACTTTGTGCGCGCAAGGGCTATTCCATTTCACGCCGCGGTTATAGTTCGGCGTCGGCTTCGATTTCGATGAGAAGCCCGGGGAGCATGAGGGCTTTCACTTCGACCATGGTTGCCGCGGGACGAACGTGGCGGAACGCCTCGCCGTGAGCGCGGCCGAACTCCTCCTGGCGCGAGATGTCGGTGACGAACATGCGCGTGCGGACGACGTTCGCAAGGGAGGCTCCCGCTTCGGCCAGAGCCTTGGCGATGCGTTCAATGGCGTATCTGGCCTGGCCGTAGGCATCGCCCGGGCAGACGACGTTGCCGTCAGCGTCGGCCGCGACGGTGCCGGCCACGTATATGCGGTTGCCCACGCGGACCGCGCGGGAATAGCCGACTTTCGGCTCCCAGGGGGAAGCGGAGGAAATGAGCTGGCGTGGACCCATTGGCTAGTGGGCGAAGCCCAGTTTGGCGAGCGTCGCGCCGGGTTCCTTGTCTTCGAACTGCAGCAGCATGCCCTTCTCGTAGCCGTCCTCGAGGGCCACGCCCGCGGGCGGGAGATCGAAGGGGAAGAGCTTGCGCATGGTGTCGAGGTCTTTGGCGACGGGGCCGCGGCCGGTGAGTCCGGCTTTGCCCATGAACCAGGAAGCGAACTGCGGGTTTTCGGTGGGGATGCCGACGAACTTCGTGTCGCCCCAGTTGAGCGCGGCGAGTTTGCGGCCGGCATCGAGGCAGTGCAGGCACTGCGGGTTGAAGAAATAAACGAAGACTTTACCTTTGTTCAGGGTGATGGTGGTGCCGTCCTGCGCGGTGAGCGTGTCGGGAGCTTTGGTGCCGGTGTGGCGCGTGGCGGCGAATCCGTAAGAGACCAGCGTGAAGACGGCGACGGCTCCGAGGATGATGCTGGCCGGGCGGATGCCTTCGGCGCGGCGTCCCCAGACTCCGGCGGCGATGGAGAGCAGGAGCATGGCTCCGTCTTCGAAGAAGAAGGCCGGGTTGACAGCGCGTTTGAGCCAGGGGAAGCAGGAGCAATCGGCGCCCACCAGTTCGGTGTAGTGGATGCCGATGAAGATCATGAAGGCGACGAGGAGCAGGGAAGTGATCATCGCGCCCCAGCGGCGGAAGCGCGGGACGAGCAGCAGGACGCCGCCGAAGGTTTCCGCCGTGCCGAGCATGGTGGTGGTAAGGACGCTGAGCGATTCGGGCACGCGGAGCTGAGCGAGTTTGACGGCGGCGCCGATCGGGTCGGTGATCTTCCAGAGGCCGGCGGTGAGGAAGACGATGGCCATGAGGATGGCGCTGGTCCAGCTCAGCCAGGTTTGCCAGGAGGGTTGTTCAGCAGCTAAAGGAGGGAGGTCTTCGCCCGTGAGGGCTATGCCATCGGACATACTTGGGTCTACCTGGATAGTTTAGCGGGTTTTTTCGGGTGACATGGGGGCAGGTACCTAGCTCAGACCAGCTCGATCGTCACCCGGCGACCCACCATTGCGGCGGCACGCTGAAGGCTCGAGAGCGTGATGTCGTCTTCTGCGCTGAGGAGCCGGTCAACCTGCGTCCGGCTTGTCTTCAGCAGCGCAGCCATTTTATTCTTCGAGATTTTCTTCTTCTTCATTGCCTCGGCGAGCTGCCACGCGACCACTTCCTTGATCGCCAGTGCCTGTGCTTCCTCGAAGATGCCCTCTCCCTTTAGAAAGTCGTCGACGCTCGAACCCATGTGTTTCCTGCTCATTGCTCAATTCGTGACGGTTGGCCCGCGGCGCTTTCTGCTCTTCACCGGCGCCCCCAGTCGGGCGAACGCGTACGCGATCTGGTCGTACTGCTCAGCCTTTGCGGGGCTTTCCAGCTTGATGCTTTCGGCCTTTTCCGCATATTCAGCTGCCCAAGTCCGATATCTCCTCCGCTGTCGCTTGTTGGCTCGCAGGGTGGGCACCCTGCCATCGTAGCGCCGATCCGACCTGATCGGGCACCGGCATCCGGAACGCGAGGCTTTCACTGCTTCCCTTCGGTACGGGCGAGATCGCCGCGGCTGAAGCCGCAGGTACATTCACTTCGTCGCGTACCAGGCCAGAAAAAGGCCGTCCGGCTGGACTTCTTCCCAGTAGGAAATGTAATCGCTCCGAACTTCTCGGCAATCGCGGCGAAGCAGCTTCTCCAGCTCCTCGCGCTTGAACCAGCGTTCCCACGCCGGGGTCTTGAACCGGCCCCAGTGCTCGACGTTCTTATCGATGATGACCAGCTTGCCGCCGGGCTTGAGAACACGGCACATTTCCGCGACCGCCTTCTCGATCTCAACCGCGTGTTCGAGCGATTCGGTGGCGTAGACGCAGTCGAACGCGGCCGCGGCGAAGGGCAGTTCGGTCATCGAGCCCGCCGTGGCGTGAATAGCGGCGGGAACAAACCGGAGCATCGCAGTGGAGATGTCCAGCCCCCAGATTTCCGCGCCCGGGAAATGCTCCCCCAAAACCCGGGCGAAGCGGCCCTTGCCGCAGCCGACGTCCAACACCTTTTTATCGGTGAGATCGCCGAAATGCTTTAACAGCACCTGGACGTGCTGGATGCGCTCGTCGATCGTCGAGGGGAAATGCTCTTCGTCTTTCGAGGATTCGTCGAAACTGCGGCGGATTTTCTGGCGCAGAGCGGGGTCGAGCGCCGGCTCCGGTTTGCGTTTCCCGAAAAGGGACTTCAGGTTCACGCTTTTGTCAGGAAGACGGGCAGGCCGATTTTGCCGGTGTAGGTCGGCCGGCAGCGGGCCGTATCGTACATGTTCGCGACGTCGACTTTGCGCGGGCCGAGTTTGGGATCGGGGATCGGGACGGCGGCGTAACAGCCGTGGTTGATGGCCGTCATCACGCCGTGCTTGCCTTCCGCGATGAGGTCGACGGCCATGCCGCCGAAGGTATCGGCGACGAGCGTATCGACGAAATCGGGCGGGCCGCCGCGGAGGTCGTAGGTGAGGTCGCTGACGATGGTTTCGTGCCGGTTTTCTGTTTGATGAGATCGCTCAGGTCTTCGGCGACATTGGCCTTCTTCTTGTGGCCGAAGGCGTCGGCCTCGCCGTAGGATCGGGTTTCGTAGCCTTCCCACTGCGCGCCCTCCGAAAGAACGACGAGCGCATAGGAGCTGGGGTTGTTTTTCTTGTCCTCGACGAGCACGTCGATGAGGGTATCGACGTTGAATTTGTATTCCGGGATGCCGCAGCGGATGGACGTGACGTAGGCCGTATAGAGTGCGGTGTAGCCGGCATCGCGGCCGAAGATGCGGAAGACGCCGATGCGCTCGTGCGACCCGATGGTGGTGCGCTGGCGCTCGATGGCGTCACTGGCGCGGCTGATGGCGGTCGAGAAGCCGATGCAATATTCGGTGTTGCGGACGTCGTTATCCATGGTTTTGGGGACGCAGACGACGGGGACGCCCTGCCTGTCGAGGTGGGCGGCGTAGCTGAGCGTATCGTCGCCGCCGATGGCGACGAGGTAATCGAGCTTGAGGGTTTCGATGTTTTTGATGACCTGAGGGGTGAGATCGACGGTGGTTCCGGGGGCGGGGGCCAGGCTGC
>DASPQQ010000296.1:0-10957 GCA_035624885.1 Bryobacteraceae bacterium
CGGTTCCACCTGGCGCCGCTCGAGATAGAGGAACCGGCAATAGCGCAGCCGGTCGGCCAGCACAAACGAATCCGGGCCCGGAACGATCGGCGCAAAGTGAGTGACCAGCCGCCCGGTCACGTCCGGCTCAATGCCCGAAATCAACTGGCCCGCCTGCATTGGCCCGGTGTACGGCGTCTCATTCACGATCAGCCGCACGCCGGTGTTGTTCTCGCCCGGAATCACCTGCAGCGCCGCGATCTGCGGACGTCCGCGCCAGCCGTCTTCGAGCGAATACGACGTCACAAAGCGCATGCTCGCAGGCTCCGTCTCAAGAAACACGGCCTGCCGGTTCTGCGCCAACACCGCCATGGTCGGGACAAATCCGCTGATCTCGTTCTCGAGGATGTTCCGCGCGCTCGTCACGCGACGGTTGCGCACCATCCGCGCGTCGGTCCTGTCCATGGTGCGCAGGCCAAGCTGCATCGCCGTCAGCACGCCCACGGAAAGCAGGCCCAGCAGCGAAACCGCGATCAGCACCTCGATCAGCGTGACGCCCGCCTGTGACTTCTTCCTCATCACGGTCTTGCAGGCAGCGGAATGCGCGCCTGCCGGTAGCCTTCGAGCTGCAGCGTCCGCCGGTTGCCGCCTTCCGGCTGCCACCAGACTTCGAGCGCGATTTCCTGCAGCACCACTACGCCCGGCCCGGCTCCGCGCGGCGCATCGAACGGTTTGAGATTCGCGCGCCAACCCGCAGTCATTCCCTGCGCCAAATCGCCGAAATCGCCCTCGACCTCGCCGGTGAACGGCAGCGATGAATCGAGCAGCAGGTCGTTCATCTTCGTCTTCGCCAGCATCGCGGCGCGGTCGTGCTCCGTCAGCCGCGAAGCATTCCGCACCGACTGCGACAACCCCGCAACCAGCCCCGCAACCGCGATCCCCATGATCACCGTCGCGACCAGAACTTCGAGCAGGGTGAACCCTGCGTCAGCCCGTTTCATCGGATATCCGGCACCGCGGTCACGGGATCGATCCGGATCGATTTCCGCGCGCCTTTTTCATTGCGCAGCACCACGGTCATGCGCGGCGCCGTCCCGCCCGGCATCAGCAGATAGCGCCGCGGTTCGCTGCCTTCAATCTGAATTCCTTGCGGCAGCTCCAGGCTGCGCGCGGGTTTTTCGCCTGAAGCCGCCGTATAAACCGCCAGCAGGTTGTCTTTCGGAGACACCACGATCGCCGCCGCTTCCTCGCGCCGGTCGACGCGGTTCATCGATGAAGTCAGAAAGCTCGCTACCGATCCCGAAGCCGTCGTCAGTCGCAGCCCGGCCAGTCCCGCCGTGATCGCGGGAAACGAAACGCCCACCACGACCGCGATGATCGTCACCACGATCAGCAGTTCGATGAGCGTTACGCCGGCCTGATTCGGGCGCTTCACTTCCAGCTCTGAATATCGGCGTTCAGCCCTTCGCCGCCCGGTTGCCCGTCCGCGCCCAGCGAAACGATATCCGGCTCATCGCCATGCTCGCCCGGGTACTTGTAGATATAAGGATGCCCCCACGGGTCGGGCGCAACGTCTTTCTGCAGATACGGTCCGTGCCACTGCTCCACGCCGCTCGGCTGCGTGCGCAGCGCCTGCAGGCCCTGTTCCGTGGTCGGAAACGTTCCGGTATCGAGATGGTATTGCCCCAGCGCGAGCTGGAAATTCTCGATCTGCTGCCGCGCCGCCACGACGCGCGCCTTATCTCCCTGATTCAACAGCCGGGGTCCCACCACCGCCGCGAACACGGCGATGATCACCACCACCACCAGCAGTTCGATCAGCGTCACGCCGGCTCGTCTTCTGTCCTGCGAATTCATATAAGCCCTCTCAAACCGATGTACCTGCGCCTTCAGGCGCGGCCGGGCGTTTGCAACTCGACAGCCGCGGCTGAAGCCGCAGGTACATATGTTGGTCGCCCTCTTCTCACAATGCCACGTCATTGATGCTTGTGATCGCAATCAGCATGCTGAGAATCAGCCCGCCCACCACAATCCCCATAAATAAAATGATCAGCGGCTCGAAGATCGAAGTGAAGCGCTTGATCCCCGCCCGCGTTTCCTCGTCGTAGATATCGGCCATGCGGGTGAACATCGCGTCCAGTTTGCCCGTCTCTTCGCCCACCGTCAGCAGATGCGACGCAAGCGGCGGAAACATGTTCGTGCGCGCCAGCGGCCCGGCAATCCCTTCGCCGCGCTTCACGCCCTGCGCCACATCCCGCAGCGAATTCGCCATCCGCGAATTGTAGAGAATCCCCGCCGAAATGTGCAGCGACTGCACCAGCGGCACGCTGTTGCCCACCAGCGTCGACATCGCCCGCGCAAACCGCGACGTCTCCGCCTTGCGCAGCGCATCGCCCAGAACCGGCAGCTTCAGCCGCGTGTTGTCCCACCATGCGCGGCCCGCGGCCGTCGCGATATACGACCGGAACCCAACCACCACCGCGACAATCGCCAGCGCCACCACCCACCACCACGCCTGCACCACCTTGCTCGCTTCGAGCATGATCTTCGTCGGCAGCGGAATCTGCATGTGCCCTTCGTCGAAGATCGAGGCAAAGCGCGGCACCACGAAATTCAGGATCAGAAAGATGGATCCCGCGCCCACCAGCGCCAGGAGCGAGGGATAAATCATCGACGAAACGATGTACCCCCGCAGCTCATCGCGCGAACGCTCGAACTCGGAAAGCCGTTCGAAGATGACCCCGAGGCTGCCCGAAGCTTCGCCCGCCCGCACCATGTTCACGTACAGATCGGAAAAGTAATTCGCGTGCTGCGCGAGCGAATCCGCCAGCGATTTGCCGCCCTTGATCGACCGCAGAATATCCAGAACAATGGCGCGGAACTGGGCCCGCGTCGTCAGTTCGCTCGTGATCGAGAGCGCGCGGTCGAGCGGTACGCCGGAGTTGAGCAGCGTGGAAAGCTCCTGCGTGAAGAACAGAACATCCTTGCGCCGCGCGCCGCCGAATGAAGCGAGCGCCGGAAGCTGCAATGCGCCGGTCTTCTTCTCTTCGAACCCGACGTATACCGGCGTGAGCCCCTGCCGCACCAGTTGCCGCGCCACGGCTTTGCTGTCGTTCGCCGTGATCACGCCGGTGCGCAGCTTGCCATCGGCGGCGATGGCGCGGTAATGGAAAGTCGCGGACGCCACGTTCAGAATTCCTGCGTCACGCGCGTAATCTCTTCGGCCGTCGTCAGCCCGCGCGCCACTTTCGCCCAGCCGTCTTCCCGCAGGCTGCGCATGCCGTGCCGCCGCGCCGCTTCGGCGAGCCGGCCCGCATCCGCGTTCGCCATCACCAGTTGCCGCAGCTCGTCATTCATCTCCATCAGCTCGAAGATGCCCGCGCGGCCCTTGTATCCGGATTTGTTGCACGCCTCGCAGCCACGCCCATGGAAAGCCTCGATCTGCTCACCCCAGGGCGTCATGGTCAGTCCGGCACGTTCCCTGCAGTTCGCGCAGATCAGCCGCACCAGACGCTGCGCCAGAATCGCCACTACCGACGAATTGATCAGATAATTCTCGACCCCCATATCGACGAGCCGCGTCACCGCGCTCGGTGCGTCGTTGGTATGCAGCGTCGAATAAACGAAATGCCCGGTCAGCGCCGCGCGAATCGCGATATCCGCCGTTTCGCGGTCGCGGATTTCGCCCACCATGATCACGTCCGGGTCCTGGCGGACGATATGCCGCAGCCCGGCCGCGAATGTCAGCCCGATCTGCGGATTCACATGAATCTGGTTGATCCCGTCCATCTGATATTCGACCGGATCTTCAATCGTGATGATCTTCCTGTCCGGCAGATTGATGCGCTTCAGCGCCGAATAAAGCGTGGTCGATTTGCCGCTGCCTGTCGGCCCCGTGACGAGAAAGATGCCGTGGGGCAGGGAAGTGTAATACTCCATGCGGCTGAGCATGCGGTCATCGAAACCCAGCCGCCGCAGATCGTAGAAATCTCCCGCCGAACGATCGAGAAGACGCATCACGACGCTCTCGCCGAACAGCGTCGGCAACGTCGAAACGCGCAGATCCACTTCCCGGCCCAGAATCCGGATCTTGATGCGGCCGTCCTGCGGCAGCCTGCGTTCCGCGATATTCAGCCGCGCCATCAGCTTCAGCCGCGAAATGATCGCCGCTTTCAGTTCCTTCGGCGGCTGCTCCTGATTGAACAGCACGCCATCCACGCGGAACCGCACGCGGAATTCCTTGTCGAACGGTTCAATGTGGATATCGCTTGCCCGTTTCTCGATGGCCTGCGCGATCATCGCGTTGACGAGCCGGATGACCGGCGCCTCGCTCGCCATGTCGCGCAGATGCTCGAGGTCTTCTTCATCCCCGCCGCCAAACTGCGCCGCCGCCGTTTCCCGTTCCGCCTGGCTGAAATACCGGTCGATCGAATCGAGGATCTCCTGCTCGCCCGCCAGCTCCGGACTCACCTCGAGCCGCGTGAAACTCTGCACGATATTGATGGTCTCGAAATCGAGCGGATCGGCCATCGCGAGACGCAGCGTCCCTTCTTCCACGGCCAGGGGGAAAATGCAGCACTGCCGCAGGAAGCGCGGCGAAAGGCTCTCGACTTCCGAGTTCGCGGGAGGCGCGGCCATTTGCGCGATCGGCAAGCCGAGCTGCGCGGAAAGAACGCCCAGCAGATCCCGCTGGGCGAGAAAGCCCATATCGACGAGGATCTTCCCCAGCTTCTCGCCCCTGCGCTCGCGCTGCAGTTCGAGCCCGCGCTCCAGATCTTCCGCGCCGATCAGCCCCTGCTCGATCAGCATCTGGCCGAGCGGCGTGGTTGTACCTGGCAGAGCCGTGCCCGTTCCCGGCGTCATCCCTACTGGTCCTGCTCCGTGATCACCGACGCGAGATCCGCATGACCGGCCGCCGCTTCAAGCAGCCTGCTCTTTTCCGCCGTCATCAGCACGCGCTGCGGCAGCCCGTGCGAATCCTCCCAGCTGTACTGCCAGAGGATCGCTTCCATGCTGATCTTCTCGTTGCCCGGCATGCTGTCGAGCGTGTTGCCGGCGCCCGCCATCAGGCTGCGCATCGCTTCTTTCATCGCCGGCAGCTTCTTCATCTTGCGGTCATGCAGCGCCGCGATCTCCGCCGGCGTATAAGCCGGACGGAACGGATTCGGCGGCGCCACATAAACCAGCTGCAGCTCGATCGTGAACACCGCGCCATATCCATCCAGATACGTGCCGCGCGCCGGACCCAGCAGATCGTACGGGTCACCCGTCACGCTGCGGAACCTGTCGTTCATCGCGCCTTCCACACCTGCCAGAGCCTTGCGCGAAATGCGCGGCTCGGTCGCGCCGAAGCAAAGGACCGCAACTGCCAGCAACAGAATCGTCTTCATCGCGCCCCACCAAACCGCTCCTGGTCGTTCGACGCGAGGATCATCCCGGAGTTCATCTTTCTCTCGAGGTAATCGAGATTCTGGCCCATCGTCACCATCAGCGCTTTGTGTTCCTGCTCATGCTTCTGTTCAGCAGCCGCCAGCACCGCGGCATCCTGCTCGCGAACCTGCGCCACGGCCTTCGCTACCGCTTCATTTACGGCCCGATCCACATCCCCTTTCGAAACCGACGCCGGAATCATTACCTGCTGCTGCGGGCTGCTCGCGCCCGGCCGGTACGCCGCAATCACCAGCGCGATCGCCAGCACGCTCGCCGAAGCAAACCCCAGCCGCGCCGCCGAATTCCAGAACCCGCCAAACCACTTCGAAGCCGCCGATTGCTCAAAAACCCTGTCCGAAACGAACGCGATCCGCTGCGGGACTTCGCGCTCGGGCAGCATCCGCAGCGCCGCCGTCGTCAGTTCCAGGCTCTTCATCTCCGCCGCGCACTCACCGCACGCGGCCACGTGCTTCGCCATCGCCTCGCGCGCCGTCCGGTCGCCTTCGCCCATCGCATAGTCGCGCAATTCTTCCAATCGTTCGCAGGTCGTCATTTCCGTACTCCCAATCCCACCGGAGCCAATTCCGTCTTCAGCAGATCCAGCGCGGTATACAGGCGCGATTTGACGGTCGAAACCGGGCACTCCAGAATCTCCGCCATCTCCTCGAACTTGAATCCCTCGTAGACCTTCAGCACCACCGCCTCGCGCTGTTCCGACGTCAGACGGTCGAGCGCGGCGGCAACCGCCAGAGTCATCTCCACTGGAAAGGCCGGCGCGGCGGCATAACGCTCCAACGGGTTCGTTTCGCCCTCTGCGGTCTCCGCAAACGCCGTTTCGGGCCGGCGTTTGCGTAGCAGCGAATAAGCCTCGTTGTGCGCGATGCGGTACAGCCAGGGCCCGAATCGCGCCGGGTCTTCCAGTTTCCGGATGTTCTGCCAGGCTTTCAGAAAAACTTCCTGGCTCAGATCCAGAGCGTTTTCCGAGCTGCCCACCAGCCGAAGAACATAATTGAAGACGCGCTTCTCCCACCGCGACACGAGCAGATTAAAAGCCTCGACGTCGCCCTTGCGAACGCGCGCAATCAGGTCCGTATCTTCGACGGCCCGGAAGATCAAACTCTGGCTCCTTGTCTCAAGACGCACGGCGGCCCGAAAAAGTCGGCCTCACATCATTATGCATCAAAGCATCAAAGAGCTGTGCTATTTTGATGTCTGGACATCAAGTGCGCACCACCCTCACTCTCGAGCCCGCTGTCGCCGAACGCATCCGCAAACGCATGCTCAAGACGGGCGGCACGCTGAAGAGCGTGATCAACGAAGCTCTTCGCGCCGGTCTGCGCGCTCTCGATTCCGAGGAATCGCCCCAAATCGCGGCGCGGAAGCGCTTCGTTGTCGAGCCGCGCAAAATGGGCCTGCGCCCCGGCATCGATCCCGACCGCATCTCCCACTTCGCCGAAGAACTCGAAGACGAAGCCGTCATCCGGAGACTCGCCGGGCCCCGATGATCATTCCGGACGTCAACGTTCTGCTCAACGCCTATAACGCCAGTTCGGCGCGCCACTCCGTACTGCGCCGCTGGTGGGAAGACACGCTTTCAGGCGACCGTCCCGTCGGGCTGCCCTGGGCCGTAACGCTCGGCTTCATCCGCATCGCCACCAACCCACGCGCCTGGCTCGACCCCATGCCGGTCGCCGACGCCATCCAGCACGTCCGCGCGTGGATGGCTCAGCCCGCCGTCGAAATCATCGGCCCGGGCGACCGCCACGCCGATATCCTGTTCCGCCTTCTCGAATCCGCGGGCACGGCGGCGAACCTGACCTCGGACGCGCACCTTGCCGCGCTCGCCATCGAATATCAGGCCGAGATCGCCACGACGGACCTCGACTTCGGCCGCTTCACCGGTCTCCGCTGGTTCAACCCGGCCCGAAAAGCTACTTCTTAGCCTGGGACTCGTCGTGAATCTGGTTTAACAGTTGCGGGATATCTCCCTGAGCATCCAGCGACTTCATGCCGCCGTTCAATCCGCTCGGCGGCGCCGAAAAGTCGATCGCCGTATCCTGCAGGTTCTGTGCGGCCGGAGCGTCGGCCACCTTGACGGAGGGTTCAGGGTTGTTGTGTTGTTCCGTCTGCTCCGTCTTCGAACAGGCAGTCAAAACGAGAGCCGCAAGACCGAGCACGGCCGCCCGGCGCAGGAGAGAAAGGGCAGGGATCTGCATAACACCAGCCTGCAGGCGAGTATAGCCCACCGCGGCCGGAACGGGGTAAGGGAGAAGTCAATCTTTCATGGTGATCACCTGAAGAAAAACCCCACCGGCCCAGGGAGGTCAAACTCGCTGGACCGGTGGGGTCTCGGGATCTGATCTGAAGCCCGGATCTAGAACTGCCGCGCGTGCCCGCCCGGTTGCCGCATCCCAGCGCCCTTGCGGCCCGCACTGGGGGTCTGAATCGTATATCCGGCCGGAACCAGGAACAGGGACGCGTTCGGCTCCGCCTGCACAATATTCGTCACTTCCATGTCGGTCGTGCCGAACATCGGGTCGTTGCTCTTGATCTCGACCGGAATCTGCAGCGCCGTCGATACCCAGGTCACACGCGTCGCCGTGATTGCCTGCGCGTTGCCGATCGTCCCCGCCGGAATCGTCCGCGTCACCTCGGTGCCGGTCGCCGAAACGCCATTGATCGTCTGGGTGCCGAGGCTGGTTGTCGTCACGTTCGGGTTCGAGGGCGGCGCCGGCCGCGTGCCCGTCGTCGTCTTCTTCTGCGGCAGCGCAATCTGGGTCGCGATCATCGTCGAGGAATTCAGGCTGTAGCTGTAGCCCGCGACCGGATCGAAGATCGTCGTCACCGTATAGGGAGCCTTGCCGGAACTGGCCGCCGGCGTTACTGTCCGCGACGTGCTCACGCGGCCCTGGCTGTCGCGCGCCACCGTCGCCTGCGACGTGTTGGTGATCTGCGAGCCATTCGCCAGCGTCCGCACCGAAGTGGAAGTCTCGGTCGCCGAATACGGCGCCCCGGTCACCACCTTCTGCGGACCGAACCCGCCAAAACCGCCGCCCGGACCAAAACCACGCCCCGCGCTGAATCCACCGCCGAAGCCACGCCCGCCGCCCGGCCCCTGCGCCATCAGGACGGCTGCCCAAAGCAAACCAACTGCGATTGTCTTTTTCATCGTGTCCTCAAACTAAAATTGCGTCGCCTCATCCGCCTGCGTAATTCGCACCGCCTGCGGAGAACCATCCTCACCCACCACGACATCCGCCTGAATTCCGCCGGAGCCGTCGCCGAGCGCATCGGGATCCACATCGAACCCCATACCCGCCAGCTCCTCCGGAGCGAGATCGGCGTGCACGATGCTCACCAGCTCGCCCGGAACCGCGGGCAACGCATAGGGAAGCGCCACAAAACTGTCTTCCGACAGGGCCTCGTACACAACTCCCGCCGGACCCGGCTCCGCCGCCTGATGCCGCGCCCGCATCCCCAAGCCGTAACCGATCCCGATCGCAGCAACGAGCGCCGCTGCCGCGCTCAGCATCCAGGCCCACGACATCGCCCGCGCCGGCATCATCACCGGTCCTCTGCGCCGCGAGAACTCCACCATCAGAGCCGCCGCCCGCGCATCGCGCCGCATCTGGCTCTCCCGCTCGTTCACCATCGCCTGCGCCCGCATGGCGCGGAACTCACTCGCAAGCGCGGTCTCGGCTTCCCACCGCGCCGCGCAGGATTCACATACCGCCAGATGACCCTTCAGAGCCCCGTCCGGCTCCGCACCGCGCCGCGCGCATTCCGCCAGCGCCAGAACCCGATCCTTGCAATTCGTCATCCTGAATACGCTCCCTGCACCTGCCTGCTCTGCACCTTTGGCGATGCCTTGAGCCAGCGCAGCTTCATTCCCAGCGTTGCCCTCGCCCGGTGCAAACGGCTCCGGACGGTCCCGATCGGGCATCCCAGAAGCCCGGCCACTTCGTCGTAATTCCGCTCTTCCAGATCGCACAGGATCACCACGTCGCGATAGTGATCCGGCAGGTCCCGCAGCGCCTGATGCAGCGCCGCCCGGTTCTGATCCGCGATCAGCCCGCCCACAATGTCATGCCGGTAAGGGCTGTCGACCGCTTCTTCCACCGGCCCCTGGCGCCGCACCACCCGCACCAGGTTCCGCGCCACGCCGTAGAGGTAAGATTCGAGCGACCCGCGCGACTCGTCGAAATTCACCGACGGCGCCATCAGCTGCACAAAAACCTCGTTCGCCACTTCTTCGGCGACCGCCGCGCTGCCCGACGCATGCAGCGCATACCGGTACAACGCCGGCTCGCGGCGGCTGTACAACTCCGCGAACGCGTCCCGATCCCCTTTTCTCATGAGCCGGAAAAGCTCTTCGTCACTTCTCTTCATTCAGGACGGTCACCTTGCATTGATCCCGGGACCTGGAAAGTTCCTCTCACTCAAATGATATCGGGAACAACCGAACCCGGCGGCCCGTAAGTCCCGGTATGTTGCGCGCCTTCGCCCTCATCCCGGCGCTTCTTCTCACAGGCTGCATCGAAGTCGACCTCGGAGCTTCCGGCCGCTACCGCGCCGACTTCCACTACACTTACGACCTCAAACCCGGCGGCCGCGTTTCGCTCGAGAACTCGAACGGCTCGATCGAGATCTATGGCTGGGATCAGGACAAAGTCGAGGTCACGGGCGAGAAGTATGCCTCCACCGGGGAGCGCCTCGAAGATGTGAAGATCGACATCAGAAATCAGCCGGATCTGATTGAAATCAGAACGATTAATAACTTCAACACGGGCCTCTTTTCAAACACTGGAGCCCGCTACACCATACGTGTCCCGCGCTCCGCCCGGCTCGACCGGATCATGACCTCGAATGGCCGCATCGAGGTCCGCGATGTCGATGCCGGAGCCCGCCTGCACACGTCGAACGGGAGGATTCAAGCCGAAAGAATCCGCGGCGGCGTGGACGCGGATACCTCGAACGGCCGCATTGAACTGCATGAAGTCGAAGGCGCGATTTCGGCTCAGAGCAGCAACGGCCCCATTACGCTCGCCCTGCTGAAGCCGCCGGCGGACAACCTCCGCGCCGAAACCTCGAACGGCCCCATCACCCTCCGCCTGCCCCCGGACACCGGCGCCCGGCTCGAAGCCTCCACGTCGAACTCGCGCATCACCGCCGATTTCGACATCACCGGCCACGCCCGCATCGACCGTCATCGCATCAGCGGAGACATCGGCAAAGGAGGCCCGGCGATCGACCTCCATACGAGCAACGGAGCGATACGAATCCAGCGCTACTGAAGCCATGTACACGCGCCTGAAGAGACTGTGTGAGAACTGCGCTCAGAGGAAAACCGGGACAGACTCCTTTTTCGCGTTACAAAACTTTTGCGTGAGAGCCGGGACGGCGCGAAAAAGGCTGTCTGTCCCGGATTTTCCGGACCACGCTCGCAGCCGGATACCCGTGAACCGGAGTTCTCACACAGACTCTTCAGCCGCGGCTCTCTTACGCATAGATCCCGCGCAGCCGCATCGCGATCGCCACGCGGTCGAGC
>DASPQQ010000297.1:0-2893 GCA_035624885.1 Bryobacteraceae bacterium
GCAATCGAATTTCCCGATCTTCCCGCCATCCCACGATTCGATGTTGCCGCCGTAGCCGTAGCCGAATCCGTGAATCGTGAACGGGTTGCCGTTGATCTTTTCGAGGTCGAGCAGCTTCACGCCAACCGTGATATTTCCGCCCGGTGCAGCCGCATGCCAGCGGCACTCGCCGCGCCCTCTGCCGCGGCAAAGGAAAACCTGTTTCGGATGCGAGTCCGGCGTTTTCCCGGTCCAGACGATCGCCAGCGACTCGGGCCGCTTCTCGCGATTCACATACGTCGCCTCGAGGACCACACCCTCCTCGAGTTCCAGTTCGTCGTCTTTCACCGTCGCGCCGGGAAAGAGACGCTCGACGTCCGCCTTCACGGCCGAAGCCGTCAGCGGGCCCACGCGCACGCCGGGTACCAATAAAAAATCGTTGGCCTGCCCCATCACGAACGATGGGGCAGCCAACAACAGCAAAGCAATCGCCGGACGCATTAAACGTTATAGGTGGGAGGCGTGATGCCCTTTTCCCGCAGGTACACATCCGCGTATCCGCGATGGTGCGCGGTGTGGATGAAGACGTTGAACACGAGGTCCCAGCCCATCATCCCCGGGGTGCCCGGACGTCCCGAGTAGGACTTGTCCAGATCCGCCACCGTCAGCGGCGTCAGCACCGAAGCGCAGAAATCGAAGGTGTCGGAGAGATATTTCATCGCCGAGGCCTTGTCGATCGTCTTCGGCGCCTTGAGCGAATCGGGCACGCCGTTCTTCGCCATGCGCGAAAGATAGAACACGTTGGCCTGGCCGATGTGCACCATCAGTTCGCCGTAGCTGCGCATCTCCGGCTTGACCTTGTAGTCGTAGGCGTCCGCGGGCATGGCATCCGCCACCTGCATGGTGAAGATCTTCGACTGATTCCAGCGAGCCATGATCGACTCACTGGCTTTCTCGGCAGCCTGCGCCTTCCTCGCCGTCACCGCGGCGACCGCCGCGCCGGCCATCACGGACCCGATTGCTTTCCTTCGATTCATTCCGTCTCTCCTCTAAATTGAATGTGTTGCGTTCAGGGCCCAGACCAGCACGGCCGCTCCAAGAAGTATCCGATAGATCGCGAATGGCGTAAAGCCCCTGTGCCTCACCCAGTGCATGAACCACGCGACAACCGCGTAAGCGACGACGAACGAAATCACGAATCCGATCGCCAGCAAAATCCAGCCGTCGTCGGGCGGCGCGGGATCGGCGCCTGTCTTTGCGCCGCGAATGAACTTCAGCAGGTCGTAACCGGTGGCGGCGGCCATGGTCGGGATCGAGAGCAGGAAAGAGAATTCGAGCGCCGCCGTCCGCGAGAGGCCGGAAATCTGCCCCGAAGCGATCGTCGCCATCGAGCGGGAAGTTCCGGGAAAGACCGGCGCCAGCGTCTGGCAGAGCCCGATCCAGATCGATTGCCCAACGCTCATCCCTTCCAGTTCCTTCGCCGCATCGGCCTCGGAAGCGCCGGCGTGAAAGCTGCCGTATTTCGCGTCCACGAGCCACATTACGACGCCGCCAATGATGAAAGCGCCGGCCATCACATAAAGGCTCTCGAGGTTCTTTCCGATCACCTTCTGCAGCGGCAGCGAAGTAGCTGAAGTCACGACGAAGGCAATCGCCGTGAGCGAAATGGGATGGGTGAGAACCGACTTGCCCGGGAATGAGGCGAAGAACGCCGTAATCCGCTTCCAGAAGTAAATCGGCAGGCAGAGGATCGCGCCCAACTGGATCACGATTGTGAACATCTTCCAGTAGCCGTCGCTCAGGCTGATGCCGAGCAGCGCTTCGGAAAGCCGCAGATGCGCCGTCGAGCTGACCGGCAGAAATTCGGTCAGGCCTTCAATCACGCCGAGAACGGTCGCGAGCAGATAGTTGTTCAACCCGCAATGGTACCAATCAGTCGGTGAACGCCTGATAAACGAGATTGGGGTATTCCATGCGCAGGCGCGTGTTGCGGGTCTGGATCATCACGATGCCGATGAGCTGTTCCTTCGGATCGTTCCAGAAGTAGGTGCCCATGGCGCCCGCCCAGCCGTAGTCGCCGATGCTGCCTTCCCATCCGCTGTCGCCCGTGCTCCTGCGCACACGCACGCCGAGCCCGAAGCCGTAGCCTTTCAGCACCTGGTCGCCTGCGTAGTTGCGCAGATCGAGATCGCCCGTCGCGACGGTCGTCATCAGTTCGACCGTTTTGCGGCTCAGCAGACGCGTACCATTGAACTGGCCGCCGTTGAGCAGCATCTGTGCGAAGGTCAGGTAGTCGAGCGTGGAACCGGTGAGCCCGCCCGCGCCGGAGAAGTATTCTTCACCTGGCTTCGGCGCCTCTGCCGGCGGCGCCTCGGGACGCACCAGCTTGTGGTCCTTCTCTGTATACGCGATCGTGACATCGGCGCGCCGGTCCGCGGGCACAGTGAAGAAGGTGTCTTTCATGCCGAGCGGCTCAAAAATCCTTTTCTCGAAGAACTGTTCGAGGGTCATCCCGCTCACGATCTCGACGATGCGTCCGAGCGTATCGAAACCGGTCGTGGGGCTGTATTCCCAGTTCGTGCCCGGCTGGAAGTTGAGCGGCAGGGGCGCAAGCCGCTTGATGCGTTCCGCGAGCGACCCGCCGCGCGGCAGGTTGGCGCGCCGGACGTAATCCCCGGCCGGTCCTTCGAATGCGTTGGCGAGACCCGAAGTATGGGTCAGCAGATCCTGAATGGTGATCTCCCGCACGGCGGGAATCAGATGAAGACCCGCGCCGCGCGGGTCGCTCGGCTCGTACCAGACCGCGAGCTTCGGGTTCCTGTACTCCGGAATGAACTTCGAAACCGGATCGCTGATCACGAGCCTGCCTTCTTCCATCAGCATCAGGATCGAAACGGCCGTAAACGGCTTGGTC
>DASPQQ010000298.1:0-2758 GCA_035624885.1 Bryobacteraceae bacterium
CGCAGTCTCCTAAGCCGCAATCCTCCACTTCATCTATGCTGCTCGAAGGTCTGAAGGAAGAACTTTTTCAGTTGGAAGTGGAGCACAAGCAGGGCCGCATCTCGCAGCAGGAATACGAGAAAACAAAGGCCGCCCTCGACCAGACCCTGCAGCGCGCGCTCAAACGCGCAACGGCTAAGAAAGGCTAGCAAACTGCGGCGTTGCCGCTATTTCAGTCCCTGCAACAGATAGAGTTCAGAAACTTGCCGCAGGGTGTTGTAGGCAAACGATTGCCCGTCGGGAGTGGTCAGAACCCGCGTGATGCCGAAACCGCCGGTCGGGTCGTGCATTTCCAGCTTCCTGACGAGCTGGCGATTTCCCTTGGCCAGATCAATGCGATAGATGGCCGCGGACATGCCACTGTAATTCACAACAAACATTGCTGTTCCGTCGGCCGTGATCTGAATCGGTCTATCTTGATCCTGCAATCCTCGAACTTCGCGGCCGGGCGATCCGCCTTCGAGAGCAGTCAGTTCGACAGTGCCGTTGTCCCGTCGCACGCCCAAAATCTTCCCCTCAGGAGTAATGCTCCCGCGTACGCCTTCGGGCGTAAGGGGCTGCAGTTTGTTCGAAGCGGGATCGAACAAGTACTCGCGAGCCTGATGTCCCGGTTCGTTGCCGACGAGCACAATGCGATGGCTGTCGGCAGCGAATCCCTGCAGAGCGACGTTCTCGATTCCTGCGAATTTCAGCTCCGTGGCTTCGCCCGCCCCGGTGGGAATAACCCAATAACGAGTCGGGCTCGTGTCCATGAACGCCAGCACCCATTTTTGGTCAGGTGAAAGAGCCTGGGCGTATCCTTCGCCCAGCCGCACCGCCGCAGAACCGTCCGCTTTCCTCAGGAAAATGGTGCCCAGCGACCCTCCGCCCTTCCCGGCTTCGAAAAACAGCACCTGCTTGCCATCCAGCGAAAGACCGGCGAGCACCGCCCGGTCGAGCCATGTCAGATCCCTGTCTTCGGTCCCATGGGAATCGGAAAAGAAGATTTTCCGCTCCCGGTCATCGATGCCAATGATGGCCGTGCCGTCAGCGGAGACATCATGCAACGTCAAATCCCCCGGAGCCGCCGCCAGCAAACGGAACGCACCCGAAAGGCTGACGGCCATCAGTCGCCGCGCAATGGTTGTCGAAGTCGGGTCGGCCGTGAACCAGACTTCGTCATCTTTCGGCGACCAGGCCAGCCCATAAAGACTGGCGAAGTCTCCGAACGATTTCTTGTTGCTCCCGTCGGAATCAATGATGGTGACCGAGCCACGGTCGTCGCCTCTCAGGATATGCTCGCAAAATGCGATCCGTTTGCCGTCATGGGAAATCCGCGGATGGCTGACCCAGCCCGCTGTCGCCGCCTTGTAAACCACTTTCCCTGCGGGATACTCGATGCGGTTCTCGTTGCCTACCGTCCTTACGATTAGCAGACTCGATCCATCGGGCGACCAGTCCGCCCATTCCACATTCTCCAGAATTTCGCGCGGCGCTGTCCCACCGGTCAGCGGCGTCCGTCCCAGTGTGCCCAGCATGCCGAAAAATCCGGGAAGCGGCGCAGGCTTCAGAGCAACCGCCATCTCTCCTTGTGAGGAGATCCCCAACAGGTCTACCTGACTCAGGCCGAGAGGCCGCGATTCGATGCTGTCCAGACGCGTAGAAAACAGCTCCGGAGCCAGCCCCGCCCATGCCGCGCTGTAGATCACGGTGCGGTTGTCCGGCGCAAAACGCGCGCTCAACACCGTTCCCTTGCGGAACGTCAGCTGGTGATACGTCACCTCCGACGATAGCTTTCCACGGTGGCCCGCAACGTATCCCAGGCCGGCCGCCAGGGCCACGAGCAGAACGATGATCGCCGGCTGAAACCGCCGCACGCGCTGAACCGCAGTAGGTTCGCCAACCTTTCCCAGCGAAGTGCTCGACGACGGCGACAACGACTCCAGATCAAAAGCCAGATCGCGGGCCGACTGAAATCTCTGGTCGGGATTCTTTTCCAGGCAGTGCCGCACAATTCGATCCAGCCCGGGACCGACATTGCGGTTGATCTCCGTCAACTCGGGCAGATCCTCCTTCAGGATCGCCGTCATCGCTTCGGCGGCTGTATCCCGCCGGAAGGCACGCTGGCCGCTCAGCATCTCGAACAGGATCGCCCCGAACACGAAAATGTCGGAACGATGATCAACTGTACTACCGCGCACCTGCTCCGGCGACATGTACCCGGCCGTGCCCAGAACCTGCCCGCCCTCCGTCAGCGAAATCTCCGCGGAGGTCATCGTCCTCACGCTGCTGTTCGCTTCCACCCGGCTGGGCGCCATCTTGGCCAGTCCGAAGTCCAGGATCTTCACCCGCCCGTCTTTCGTCAGGAAGATGTTTTCCGGTTTCAGGTCGCGGTGAATAATTCCTTTGTCGTAGGCTGCGGCCAATCCATGCGCAATCTGGGTCGCGATTTCAATCGCCTTCCGCGGTGATAGAACTCCGCCTTGCAGACGCTCGCGCAGAGTCTCCCCCTCCAGCAGCTCGGTCACCATGTAAGGAGTTCCGTCGTGCGTTCCGATGTCATGCACGGCCAGAATGTTCGGATGGCTGAGGGCGGCTACGGATCGCGCTTCCCGCTCGAACCGCTGCAGGCGATCCGCGTCGGCCGCGAAGAACGAGGGCAGTACCTTTACCGCTACGATTCGATCGAGGCGGATGTCTCGGGCGCGATACACTTCGCCCATGCCCCCCGCACCCAGAG
>DASPQQ010000299.1:0-18793 GCA_035624885.1 Bryobacteraceae bacterium
AGAAGTTTTGTAACGCGAAAAAGGAGTCTGTCCCGGTTTTCCTCAGCGGCCCTGAGCGCAGTTCTCACACAGACTCTGAAGCCGCAGGTCCAGGCGCGGCGCGCGCCGCGCGTCCTCTGTTCCGGTTGTGTTTTCGCCGAGAGGGTTCACTGGCGCGAATTCGCGGCTGCCCAGCGGAGGTAGCGCCGCAATTCCGCGCGATGCTCCCAGACGAACCGCAGAAACGTCTCGCGCGTGATGGCTGCCGCGTCGAGACCGGACCATGTCTCGATGCGCCAGCGCAGGTAGGGACTGCGCCATGGCGCAAGCCGGTAACCCTTCGCCAGCTTCCAGGCGAGCGCCGCCTCGCGGATCACGAGGGGTTTTTCGCTCCCGCCGGCTTCGCGTAATAGCCGCTGCGTGTGCGCGGCGTGGGATTGCCCGGCGCTTTCACCGTCACCCGGATCTGGCGGAACGTCCCGTCGAGGGCCGTGTTGGTGGGCGTGTAGGCGATGGTGTACTGGTTGCGGATATCGTGCGCCACCTGGTGGGCGATCTTCTCCACTTCGCTCAGTTCCTTCGGATAAAACGCCTGGCCGCCCGTACTTTCGACCAGCAGCTTGATGGCCCGCTGCGCCTTGCGCGCTTCGCTCTTCTCTTCCTCGTTCAGCAGCCCGATGGCGTAAATGACCACGTCATCCTGCTGGGCGAGCCGCACGAGGGCGTCGAGCGAGTAAGTGCTCGCGTTGTCGTTGCCGTCGGTGACCACCAGAATCACTTTCTTGTCCCGCTTGCCCTTTTCCCGCAGATGGTCGATCGACATGCGGATGGCATCGCGCATGGCCGTTCCGCCGCGCGAATCGATCTTGGTCAGCCCCTGCTCCATCACGGAGATGTCGCTCGTGAAATCCGCATCGAGGTAGGCTTCGTCGTTGAAATTGACGATGAAGACCTCGTCCTGCTTGTTGGAATCCTTCACCAGGGCCAGCGCGGCCGATTCCACCGCCTGCCGCTTCTCGCGCATGCTGCCGCTGTTATCGATGATCAGGCCCATCGACACCGGCACGTCTTCGCGCTTGAAGAGCTTGATCTGCTGGGCCACCCCGTTTTCGAAGACCTGAAAAGCGCTTTGCTGCAGATCGGTCACGAGATGGCCGTTCTTGTCCGTAACGGTCACGTTCAGCGGCACAAGGCGGATTTCCGAGGAGAAGACGGCGTCGCCCGTATCTTCCTGCTGCTGCGGGGGCTGCTGCTGCGGGGGCTTAACCTGTGCGAAGGAAGCGGTGGAAAGACCAATGGCTGCGAACAGTGTGGCGAAGAAAAAAGGGTAGTAATTATTGCGTCGGCGCATAATAGCCGGTTCTCCAGAAAGCGTGCAGGGGCGGTAATCCCCTCGGTTGTACCAGTTTGACATTGACCTTCCGATACTTGCCATCACGCGTCTGGTTGTTCGGGCTGTAGCCGAGCACATACTGATTCCGCAGTTCGATTCCGATCTTGGCGGCAACGTCCGGCAGTTCCGAGAGATTCTCCACAAGGAAATGCCGTCCACCGGTCGGTTCCGAGATATCGGTGAGCAGACCGGGCCCGGCCAGTTCTTCGGCCGTCCGGCCGCGCGACGCAACCGGTTCATAGATCCCGATGGCGTAGATCTGCACGTCCGCTTCCTTGACAAGATTCTTGACTTCGTTTTCCGTATACCGGCTGCTGTTATCGCCGCCGTCGGAAATGACGACCAGCGCCTTGCGCGGATTCTGCGCCTTTTTCATGGCGTGCAGCGCGAGGTAAACGCCGTCGAGCAGGGCCGTCCGGCCCTTCGACTGCGTGAACGTCAGCCGGTTCTGGATCTCCTCGAGATTGTGAGTAAACGGCGTCGCCAGCTCCGGACGGTCGCTGAACTCAACGAGAAAAGCCTCGTCCTCGGGGTTGGCGGTCTTGAAAAACTCGGAAACAGCCTGGCGGGATTTTTCGAGCTTCGGCCCCATGCTCCCGCTCGTGTCGAAAACAATGCCGATTGACAGCGGGGCGTCCTCACTCCCGAAGGAAACAATCTTCTGCTCGACCTTGTCTTCGAAGACTTTAAACGCATCCTGGTCGAGACCCGTCACAAAACGGTTGAGCGGGTCGGTCACGGTAACCGGAATGAGGACCAGGTTCGTGTCGACCCGGATATTCGCTTTCGGCGCGGGAACAGCGGCCTCGCCGGGCCTGACGCGCGGCTTGATATTGACGTTGTCTTCGCCATCGAAGGCGAAAGCAGCGAGTCCGAATAAGACCGTCAGCGCGGTAACGACGAGCGGGGAGATAGTACACCGGAATCGCATCAGGCGGTTCCCTTTATGCCTGGAGTCTAACACAAGGTCGGCGTGGTACCATCGCGTGTGCATCGCAAAATTCTGGGCGTGATTCCCGCCCGGTATGCCTCCTCCCGTTTCCCAGGCAAGGCGCTTGCCAAACTCGACTCCCGGACCATGCTCGAACACGTCTATGAGCGGGTTTCGATGGCCCGGTATCTGTCCGGCATCGTCATCGCGACCGACGACGAACGGATTTTCGACGCTGCCCGCGGCTTCGGCGCCCGGGTACGCATGACTCGTCCCGAACACGCCTCGGGAACCGATCGCGCAGCGGAAATTGCCTCCGCCTTCGAAGACGTGGAACTGGTGGTCAATATTCAGGGCGACGAGCCTCTCATCGATCCCAACGCCATCGACGCCGCCGTGATTCCCCTCCTTGAGGAACCGGCCATCCCGATGGGCACCCTGAAGAAACGGATCGAGGATCCCGCCGAACTGACCGACCCGAACGTGGTCAAAGTCGTGACGGACCGGTTCGAGAACGCCATCTACTTCTCGCGGGCCACCATTCCGTTTTCCCGGGACGGGGAGAACGTCCCTGTTTTCAAACACATCGGTCTCTATGTCTATCGCCGGGATTTTCTGCTACGCTATTCCGAATTACCGATGGGACCCCTCGAACAGATCGAACGGCTGGAACAATTGCGCGCACTCGAAAACGGCTTCAAAATCCGCGTGGCGGAAACCGACTACGAATCGCTCGGCGTCGACACCCCGGCGGATCTCGAGCGCGTGCGTGCCCTGATTCAGGCGGGACAGGCGGCTGTCAGGCATGAGGCCGGAGGCCGGTTTTAGCAATGGCCAAATTCATCTTCGTGACAGGCGGCGTCGTTTCCTCGCTGGGGAAGGGCATCGCGGCGGCGTCGATCGGCTGCCTGCTCGAAAGCCGCGGGCTTACCGTATCTCTCCAGAAATTCGATCCGTACCTGAACGTCGACCCGGGCACCATGAGCCCGTTCCAGCACGGCGAAGTCTTCGTGACCGACGATGGCGCCGAAACCGACCTCGATCTGGGCCACTACGAGCGCTTCACCCACGTCCACCTCACCCGCGCCCACAACCTCACGAGCGGCCGCATCTACGAACAGATCATCCAGAAAGAGCGCCGCGGCGATTACCTCGGCAAGACCGTGCAGGTGATCCCGCACGTCACCAACGAAATCAAGGCCGCCGTCAAGCGCCTGGCCGATACTGTCGACGTCGTCATCTGCGAAATCGGCGGCACGGTGGGTGATATCGAATCCCTGCCTTTTCTCGAAGCCATCCGCCAGGTGCGGCACGAAGTGGGCCGGGACGACTGCATCTTCGTGCACGTCACGCTCGTGCCGTGGATCAGCGCCGCGCAGGAGCTCAAAACCAAGCCGACGCAGCACAGCGTCAAGGAACTGCGCGCCATCGGTATCCAGCCCGATATCCTGCTCTGCCGCGCCGAGCGCCCGCTGCCGAAGGATATGAAGGACAAGATCGCGCTCTTCTGCGACGTGGCGCCGGAAGCGGTGGTCACCGCCAAGGACGTGGCTTCCGTATACGAAGTCCCGCTCGTCTTCGCCGAAGAAGGCGTCGACGACATTATTCTGCGCCAGTTGAAACTGGATGCCACGGGCGTCCGCCAGCTCGATCGCTGGCGCGCCATGCTCACCCGCATGCAGAATCCCGCCGATGAAGTCGATATCGCGCTGGTGGGCAAATACGTCGAATATGAGGACTCCTACAAGAGCCTCAAGGAAGCGCTCCTGCACGGCGGCATCGCCCACAACGTCAAGGTGAACATCCACTGGCTCGAGTCCGAGAAATTCGAAAAAGGCTGCTCGGGGGACGATCTCGAGAACATCGACGCTATTCTGGTACCAGGCGGGTTTGGCGAACGCGGTGTCGAAGGGATGATCAGGGCCATCGAGTACGCGCGCGTCAACAGGATCCCGTATTTTGGCATCTGCCTCGGTATGCAGACCATGGTGATCGAATTCGCGCGCAACGTCTGCGGCCTCACCGGCGCCAATTCGACCGAGTTCGACCCGGCGCCGGCGCAGCGCGTGATCTACAAGCTGCGCGAGCTGAAGGGCATCGATGAACTGGGCGGCACCATGCGGCTCGGCGCGTGGCCGTGCCTGCTGAAGCCGGACAGCTTCGCTTACAAAGCCTACGGCACGGAACACATCAGCGAGCGCCACCGGCATCGCTACGAATTCAACCGGGAATTCGAAGAGATCCTGACGAGCCACGGGCTGCGCATCACGGGCGAAACCGACGGCGCCGTCGGCCGCGAGCGCTACGTGGAAATCTGCGAGATCGAGAACCATCCGTTCTATCTCGGCTGCCAGTTCCATCCGGAATTCAAATCGAAGCCGCTCGAGCCGCACCCGCTGTTCAGCGCCTTCATCGCGGCGGCGTGCCGCTATCGCGCGCACCGCGTGGCCGCGCAGATGGCGCCGCTTTTGCCCGAACCCGAATACAAAGAACCAGAATGATTCAGTTTGAAGATTTTCTTGACCCCGCGCGGCTCGTGCTTCTGGCCGGGCCGTGCGTCATCGAATCGGAAGAACACGTGCACCGCCTGGCGGATGCCATCGCGGCGGCTGCCGCGGCCGCGGGCTTCCCCTACGTGTTCAAGGCTTCCTTCGACAAGGCCAACCGCACCAGCCTGCACGGCTATCGGGGCCCCGGCCTTGCCGAAGGCCTGCGCATTCTCCAGGGCCTGAAAGAGCGCGGCTTTTCCATCGTGACCGACGTGCACGAACCGTCGCAGGTGGAAGCCGCCGCTGAGGTCGCCGATATCGTCCAGATCCCGGCGTTTCTCTGCCGCCAGACCGATCTTCTCGTCGAAGCCGGCCGCGCCGGGCGCATCGTCAACGTGAAGAAGGGCCAGTTCGTCGGCCCGCACGATATTCATCACGCGGCGGAAAAAGTCGCCTCCACGGGCAACCGCAAGGTGGTCCTCACCGAACGCGGATCGTCCTTCGGCTATAACAACCTGGTGGTCGATATGCGCGGCCTGCGCATCATGGCCGAATCCGGCTGGCCGGTGGTCTTCGACGCCACCCACAGCGTGCAGCTCCCCGGCGGCGGAGGAACCGCTTCCGGCGGGCAGCCCGAGTTCATTGAACCGCTTGCTTCGGCCGCGACAGCGGTGGGAATCTCCGGCCTTTTCATCGAAGTGCACGATGAACCGGAAAAAGCGCTCTCCGACGGCCCCAATGCCCTCCGGCTCGACCTTCTGCCGCGCTTCCTCGCGAAAATCGCCCGCATCGACCGCGCCCGCCGCGAAGTAAATTGACCTCCACGGCCGAACGTCCTCGCGCGTCATAAAATCGGAGTGTCTATGTATCTGGACCGCAAGCGCCCCGCTCTGAACAGAAAACGCAGCAAGGGCTTTTCGCTGATCGAACTCCTGATCGTGATCGCGATCATCCTGATCATTCTGGCGGTTGCGCTGCCGAAGCTGACCAATGCGCGCCGCTACGCGCAGGAAATGGCTGCCGTGAAAGCGATTACCACCATCCACACGGCCCAGACCCAATACTATTCGCAGTACGGAACGTATGCGACCACTCTGACGCAGCTCGGTCCTCCGGCAAGCGGCGCACCCGGGCCGCAGGGCGCCGAGCTGATCGACCGCGATCTCGCGGGCGGCGAAAAAGGCGGGTTCAAGTTCAACCTGCAGCAGACGCCGACGGGTTACGCGCTGCTCGTGAACCCCACCGCCTTCGGAACCAGCGGTTCGCATACTTACTACTCCGACCAGAGCATGACCATCCACCAGCACAACGGCCAGGAGCCGGCTACGGCGAATGACCCGCTGCTCGGTGAAACAACCCAGCAGCTACAGCAGACCCAGGCGCCGGCAACCGAAAGCAAATGAGCCGCGCGGCCGATTTTCGCCGCATCGCCCTCAGCCTCGAAGGAGCCGAAGAGGGCGCACACATGGGAGCTGTCGATTTCCGCGTGGGCGGCCGTATCTTCGCCACGCTCGCCTCGGTCAGGCAAGGCTATGGCAACCTGATGCTCACCCCCGAACTGCAGGCGGAGTTCTGCGCGGAGCAGCCGGACATTTTCCTTCCTGTGCATGGCGGATGGGGCCGGATGGGCGCCACGCACATTCGCCTCGCCGCGGCAACGAAAGATATCCTCGAAGGCGCTCTGCGCGCTGCCTGGCTACTGCGAGCCGGGAGGAACGCGTCGGGCAAATCGAAGACGAAAGCCGGATCGAAGCGGCGCTGACTCCGATTACCGGTGCCTTTAGCGCTCTTACTTTGCGACCGAGACCTTCACGTCGCCGAAGGTCCAGCAGCACTCAAACCCGGCGCCGCCTTCGCCTGAATAGTCGTTGGCGTAGACGTGCAGCGAATATTCGCCGGGCGCGGCGAACACGGCTTCCGTGGAAGCCACGCCGCGGAAAGGCAATTTCGGGTCATTCGACTGGAGCTTCTCGACAGCGGGCGCCGGGTCCTGGAACGTGACCGCGCCCGGGCCGCGATATTTGCCCCAGGTCACCGTTACCGGATGGGCCTCTTTTGCCTTCGAGACGGCGCCCGAGGAGCCCGAAGGAATCCTGAGATCATCGGCCACCCATACACGCAGCGGCAGCGGCTGCCCGACTTTTGCGCTGAGGGAAGTCACCAGACCCGCCGGTCCCGTGGTGAACGGTCCGTTCTCCGCGAAGGAAAGCGAGGGCGGCAGGTTTCCGACGACATCGCCGAAGGGAGACACTTCGTAGTCCGGATGCAGGCTGATTGGAATGGTCATGGGCTGGCCGTTGGCCACGATGGTCCACGTCAGCTTGCCGGTTCCAAAATCGGCCGGGACTTTGACCGTGAACATGCCCCACTGCCTTCCCGGCAGGAAGGTGGTCGGCTGGCCGCGATCGGGTCCGCCCGGCTCGATGCGGTTGTCCGGGCCTGCGGGAATTTCGACTACCTGTTTCGTGTTCCGGTTGTAATAGCCCAGCAGCATGCTGAAGCTGCCGTCCGCGTTCTTGTACCAGCCCTCGAAGGCGCCCGTGATGCTGGCGCCCGATTCGTGCGGCGGCTCGATGGGCAGGGACTGCCCGAACAAGGGCAGCCCCGCACCGATGACAAAAGCAAAAGCAAGGTATTTGAGCATGGTCTCCCTGAGTTACTGCAGCGATGCGCTGACGCTCTTTTTCGTGCGCTCCGCCGACAGTTTCTGGTAATCCTCGTCGCTGATGTAGGTCACGTTCATCCACGCGTGGCCCATTTCATCGACCGTCCTGTCGCCGAATCCCACCCACTGATCCGGATCCGGATTGTTCGGGTTGGCTTTCGTGTTGTCGTACCAGGCGGTGACGCGGATCATGGTGCCTTTGGGATAAACGGGCGCCGCGTCGTCATCGTAGATGTAATTCGTCATCCAGTTGAAGTTGAAGCGGCCCACATAGCTCACTACTTCCTGCGTGCCATCCGGGAGAATCGCTTCCACTTCCATGGCCTTGCCGCGCCAGTGCATGTGCGGCTGGAAATTCTCGATGATCGCGGCCTGCTTCAGCACGGTAAAGCTCTGCGCGGTCGCAATCGAATTCGGCGGAATATCCACGAGGCGCAGTCCGCCCGGCGTGCGTGACTTGATGGCCTGGAAGCCGGTGAGATAGGTCCGGTATTTCGGCTCCTGGCCTTTCGGATAGAGCCAGACCGCCAGTTCCACCTGATCGGTCAACTGTTCGCCCACGGCATGAATGTGGATGTCCCAGCTGATGGCCGAACCAGGCTTGATCAGTTTGCCCGTGTTGGGACGGTACATGTCGTACTGCTTGCCGATCGCCCACTCCATGAGCATGGCGCGGCTGTTGAGAGCCGGATCGGTTCCCGGTCCCGCGCTGTCGGGATCGTCCTGAATCAGAAACGTCTGCGCATGGTGCGTGATCTTGCGCGACCCCTCGCCCGCCGGCCGCATCTCGACCGCGCGCACCCACCGGTCTTCCGTCACCGGCAGCATGGAGACCGAACGCCACCAGACATCCTGATGGTGCGCGGGCATGACCCAGGGCTCCGACTTCACCACGAAATCGGGCTGGCCCAGAACCTTCGCTGCTTTCCATTCGTTGTCATCGGTCCAGACGCGCGGCTTCGGCATGTCTTTCGGATCGCCCATGGGCGCGCCCGCGTCCACCCAGCGCGCGATCATGCCGATCTGGGCGTCGGAGAGCGACATGTCGTTCTTGAACTTCTGGACTCCGATCGTCTGGTCGATATGCCATGGCGGCATCTGCTTCGTCACCACGCGCTGGCGGATCGATTTCGCCCACGGCCGCGACGATTCATAAGTCTCAAGCGACATGGGCGCCATCGAACCCTTGCGGTGGCAATCCTGGCACTTCTCCTGGAAGATCGGTGCGATGTCTTTCGTGAAGGTTGGTGTGGGTTGAGCGGCTGTGTCCGCCGCGATGACGAGGCAAGGCGCGGCGAGAGCCGCCAGCGCCAGAAACGTGAGATTCGAATACCGGAACTTCATTGGGACACTCCTTCTCCTGCTTTTTTCGCTGCTTCCGCGGCAGCCGCCTCTTCCGCTCTTGCTCCGCGCAGCACGCCGGGCAACGCGTAGTTGCCTTCGTGACAGGCGTACTCATAAATCGGACCGGACGCACGCGACATGGTGTATTCGCCCTTGATTGGTTTGGTGAAAGCCGTGGGATCGTCCACGTCGAACTGATAGAGAATCGTGTCTTTGTCAAAAAGGCTGAAGCGCTCCACGACGTGCATGTTCCTGTCGGACCCGTAGAAGCTGGTCTGGTCGAGGAAGTTCGTGGTATCGACTACCAGCGTGTTACCCTCCCAGTGGCCGATCGAATCGCCGTACCAGAGCCGCACCGAAGCCGGCAGGTGTTCCGTCCGCGTCAGCGAGATGATGCGCGTGTCGTGGGGCATTTCCACGTAGATCGCCACCTCGTCCGCGGTCTGAATGATCTGGTAATCGCTGTTGTAGTTGTAAGGGATCATGGGCGGCCCGCCGGTGGTGAACATGAGGCATTGATCCGCGATCCGTGTGTCCTCCGGTCCGGCCGGATGGCGAATGGCCTCCTGACGCCGGTGCGCCTCGATCGCCGCCGCGGTCGTCAGCGGGGGGATCTTTCCGTCCGGCGGATCGTAAATCATCGAGGTGCGCAGGGTCTTGGAGACTTTGGTCCCGAATTCCCAGAAGACTTCGTTGTACGTGCCGACCGCGCCCTGGTTGCCGGTACGCACGTTCTCCGAGTTCCTCGTCGTGATTTCTCTTTCATAAGCCGCGGCTTCCTGAGGAGTGAAGAACGCCTTGCCTTTGAGCTTGTCCGGTCTTTCCACCGGCGTTGCAGTGCCCGAGTTCCAGATGCCCTGGAAGTCCGGATGTCCGTTCTGCGCCACAAGCGGCGCGGCGAGAACCCACAGAAGAAATGAACTGCGCATGATTTTCCTCCCGGTCTGGCTATTTGACTGTCGGGTACCTGATTCCGAGCTGATCGAGATAGTTGTCGTACTTCGAGGAATCGTAGTAGTACTTCTTCATCTCGGGCCGATACTTTTCCATCGTTTTTTCGTTGAGCCAGATGGCGGGCTTGTCGTCCGGACGCAGGAAGCTCCTGTACTTCACGGTCTTCGTCTGAACGTTGTTGAAGTAGTCCCAGGCGGCGGTGACCAGTTCGGGGTGCAGGAGGATGTCGAGCATCGTCATCGCCTGCACTCTGGCGCCGGCCACCACGCCTTTATGCGCAATCGGCGTCGCCATCGAGATGGCGTTGGCCCAGTTGTGGCCGGGCCCTCCCGGAATGTTCGAGGGGAAGCGCAGCGTCACGGTCGGGACATTCCAGGAAACATCCCCGATATCGTCCGATCCTCCGCCGGTCGGCCCGACTCCCCCTTCTTCACCACCGCCCTCCGCACGCTCCTCGCGCGGCGGCCGCAGTTCCGGAATCTTCGTTGCCAGACCCGTCACCGGCTGTCCCAGCATGGCCTGATAGGCCTTCGCCAGTTTCTGATCGTCATCCGACCACGCGGGCAATCCGACTTTTTTGATGTTGGCGTACATCGCCTCCGCGATCGGCTTGTTGAAATATCCCGGCCATGCGCTGCCGAGCAGACGCGAACTCCACGTCGTATCGGTCATCAGCGAGGCGGCCTGCGCCATGTTGTCGCCGATACGCCAGAGATTCATGATGTGGTCGTAATCGGCTTCGCGGTAGTAGTACCAGTTGGAAGCGTTGGGCGGCACCACGTTGGGCTGATCGCCGCCATTGGTGATCACGTAGTGCAGCCGCGTGGCGAGGCGCAGATGCTCGCGCCGGAAGTTCCAGCCGACGTCCATCAGTTCGACTGCGTCGAGCGCGCTCCGGCCACGCCACGGTGCTCCCGCGGCGTGAGCGCTCTCGCCCTTGAACAGATACTCGATCGAAACGAGACCGTTGCCTGGCACCGGCCCATAGGAAACGGTCATGTTGTTGGCGACATGGCAGAACAGAACGATATCGACGTCCTTGAAAAGGCCTGCCCGCACATAGTGGGCCTTGGTGCCGACCAGTTCTTCGGCGACGCCCGGCCACAGCCGGATCGTGCCGCTCAGGTGTTCCCGCTCCATCACTTTCTTGACCGCGAGCGCGGCGATGATGTTCAGCGGCACGCCGGAATTGTGGCCTTCCCCGTGGCCCGGCGCGCCTTCGATGACGGGATCGTGATAAGCCACGCCCGGTTTCTGCGAAGCCTGCGGGATGTCGTCGATGTCGGAGCCGAGCGAGATGACCGGCTTCCCCGATCCCCAGGAGGCGACAAATGCCGTGGGAATGCCCGCGATGTTGCGCTCGATTTTGAACCCTTCTTTCTCGAGAATCCCGGTCAGGTATTTCGAGGTTTCGAATTCCTGAAATCCCAGCTCCCCGAAGCTGAAGACGCTGTCCACCATGACCTGCGCCTGCTTCTTCATGGCGTCGATCTGGCCGCTCAGGTCGGCCTTCATGGCGGCTTCCTTTTCGGGAGTTACTTTGTTCTGCGCCGGCGCCGCGCCGGCGGCGGCCAGGCAGGCCGCCGCCAGATAGATCGCTTTCCTCATTCTTCTTCCCTCCGTTCGGGCGCTCAGTAGATGACTTTGAGGCCGAACTGGATCTCCCGTGGATCCATCGCGCTGGTCAGCGAGCCGAAGCTCGGGTTGTCATACTGCGTGGTCGGCAGGTTGAAGTCCGGATGGTTGAGGATGTTGAACAGCTCGCCGCGGAACTGCAGATGGATTCGTTCCGTGATCGTGAAGTTGCGGTCAACGGCGAAGTCAAGGTCGAACAGCTTGGGTCCGATCAGAACGTTGCGGCCCAGATCGCCGAAGGTGCCCTGCGCCGGGGTGGTGAAGCAGGCCGGGTTGACCCACTGCTGCACGGTCTCGAATCCGGCATAGGGATTGCAGCCGGCTACGTAGTTCGGGCGGTCGTCGAGCTGGTTGGTGTTGCTGATGTTGCCGGTGAATTTCGGCGTCCAGGGCCGGCCCGTCTCGAAGGTCGTGATGCTCGAAAGCTGCCAGCCGCCCACCAGATAGCTGGCAAAGCCGTCCCGCACCCACTTCTGGCCCTTGCCGAACGGTAACAGCCCGACGATCGAAAACACCGTCCGGCTCTTGACGTTGTAATCGGAGAGACCCATTTCACCCTTCCAGTCATACGAGTTCTGCGGGATGACGGAAGAGGAGTTGCTGGTGCTGCCCGCCTGTGCGCCGGCGTCGATCGACCTCGCATACGTTTCCGAGAGCAGGAAGCCGAGGTTCTTCGAAGCGTGTTTCTCGACCTTGATCTGCAGCGAGTTGTAAGTCGACACGTTGCCGCTTTCAAGGAACGTCATGTTGGCCCAGGTCGGATAAGGCCGCGCTGCCTGCTGCAGAGTCGAGGTCGTGTTCAGCGCCGACGGCAGAGGCTCGTTCGGATTGATTTCGAGCGGCAGGTGCACGCCGCGCGATCCGAAATAGCTGACATCGACAAGAATGTCGAACGGAATCTGCCGCTGGACGTCGAACACCCACTCATACACGCTCGGTGTCGTGTAGTTGTTCTGAATGCCGGAGACGGACAGAATCGACGAACCCGGACCCACCGGGAACGGATTGGCCAGGGTCAGCGGGTTGGTGAGGCTCGAAAGGTAAGTCTGCGGGTTGCGGTATGGCGGGTTGCTGGTGACGAACGGCAGCCCGTTGAACGTGATCGTGTTGTCGAAGAAGACGCCTGAACCGGCACGGATCACGGTCTTCGAATCGCCGAACGGCTGCCATGCGAAGCCGAGACGCGGCCCGAACTTCTTCCAGCTGCTCTTGTAGATGGAAGGCGTGAATCCCGGCTGGCCCTGCACATCGAGCTGGCCGGTGACGAGGTCGATGGTCGACGAACGGTTCTGCGCGTCCACGTAAGGCGAGTTGTATTCCCAGCGCAGACCGGCGTTGACCGTGAAGTTCCTGGTCATCTTCCAGTCGTCCTGAGCGAAGGCGTAAGTCCCTTTGGTGCGGCCGTAGATGGGCGGCGCGAGATTGTTGTTGTTGGTCTGCGTCGGATAGCCCATCAGCGCGTCGGCCAGTGCGTAGCCTGTCGTCGGCGCGGTGCTCGATGCATTGAACGTCAGACCGCCGCGTCCGTAGGAAACGAACTGGAAGTTCGAATCGAAGGGCCGGTACTCGGCGCCGAACTTGAAGCTGTGCGTGCCCTTTGTCCAGGTGAGGGTGTCCATGTACGTATAGGTCGTGTCCCACCGGTTCTGCGGCAGGTTCGAAGGTCCGCCGAGTCTCGAATACCCGCTGATGCTGGTATACGGAATACCGGTGTTGTCCGCGGTCGCGGGTCCGACGTTCGGCGTGTTGAACGGACCCCAGAAGTTGACGTTCACGTCCGTCTGCACGCGCGGCTGGCGCATTCTGTTCACGCCCAGGCGAGCTTCGTTGATCAGCGTGGGGCTGAAGATGTGGACTTCGGAGAAGCCGCCGAGCTGCCCGGTCCAGCCCGTGAAGCAGCCGCCGTTCGGCATCACCGAGGAGCCGCACAGCGAGTTGAACACGTAATACACGGGGTCGCCGAAGTACATGTAGTGAAACGTCAGGCTGTCCTTCGAGGAGAACGTGTGGTCGATGCGGGTCGAGTACTCGTTCATGTCCTCTGTCTGATTCCCGTTGAGGAAGTAGTTGTTGGCAGGGGCTCCGGCAAGCGTGGGCACGGAAGCCGCGGGGTACTGCTCAAGGAGCGACTGGCCCACCGGGCTGATCAGGCTGGCGGGAATGATGTCTCCAGGGATCGGCGTGCTCGTGCCGGGGTATTTGAGCTGGATCGGCTTCGCCGCGGTCAGCAGCGTGCTGAAGTTGCCCGTGTCCATCGCGGCGGTCGGAACGGTTCCAGTGGCAGCCACCTGCTGCACGAGGCGCAGACCTTCATAGCTGAAGTGGAAAAACGTCTTGTTTTTGACGATCGGACCGCCGATCGTGGCCCCGAAGTTGTTGCGCCGGTACGCCGGCTTGGCCCCCGCCTGCGTGAAGAAGTTCGCCGCGTCCACCGCCTGGTTGCGCAGGAACTCGAACAGTGTTCCGTGCACGGAGTTGCTGCCGGACTTGGTGATCACCACTACCTGGCCGCCCATGCTGCGTCCGTATTCGGCCGGGTAGATGCCGGTCATCAGGCGGAACTCCTGAATGTCGTCCACCGAAGGCCGCACCGAAGGCGCGTTTACCGACTGGTCGTTGTTGTCGATCCCGTTGACGGTAAAGTTGTTCTCGGTCTCGGCGCGCCCGGAAATATTGAAGCCGCCGCGATAACCCGTGGTCGAGTTCTCCGCCGCCAGGTTTGCGCCGGGAATGAGCAACGCGAGGTTATAGAATTGCCGTCCGTTGAGCGGTAATTCGACCACTTTTGTGTTATCGATCACAGTGCCGGTCGCCGCGGATTCGGTTTCCGTCACGGGTGCCTGCTCGGTGACGTTCACCACGTCGCTCGCGGCGCCGAGCTGCAGATTGATGTCGATACGGGCGTCCTGCGCCACCTGCAGCACCAGATCGTTGCGCACTTCCCGCCGGAATCCGGGTGCTTCAGCCGTCAGCTCGTAATGACCGGGGGGCAGACCTACAAAGTTATAAATTCCTGCCTGATTGGTCACGGTGGAGCGCGAAACGTTTGTGTCCGTTTCCCGCGCGGTCACCGCGACCGACGGCACGCTGGCGCCCGATGGGTCGCGCACCTCCCCGGAAAGGTTCGCCACCGGACCCTGCGCCAGAACCGGCGCGGACAGCGCGAACAGAAGAAAACTCAGGCCTGAAAGCCTCGTCGACCGCATTGAAACCTCCACGTATGGATGTGTCTGGAAAGTTCCGTCAGCCTTGTGCCGGAACCTCTCACCAACCTCGTGACCTGTCGGCCTGGGACCTTGGCTCCGTGGCGAAAGTCGCCGCGGCAGTGTCTTGACTCGACACGAATTTTCAACTGGAACGAACGGGAGTGGCCGCCTGGCGCCGGCGGCGTTTCGGAGATCCCGGGTCAAAACGGCGACCGGGATTCATATTGGATACCAAATCATTCCGCTCCAAGTCAATGTCGAAACGAAATGCTCCTGCTTGCCGGTAACGGGCCGTTGTCTCCCTTCCGGGCTGTACCTTTGAGCCTGCTCCGCACGTCATGTAAGGGAGATGCAAAGGCTCCGGTCGTCCTCGAGAGATTTCAGCCGCGCTGCCCGTTCCCGCGTCCTTTACCCCGGTTTCGCGGGGCTTCTCGTCCTGATGGCCGCGATTGCGGTCGATTCCGGCCGTTCCCTGATCGAGGTGCAGGCGGCGAATTCGAAGCTCCGCACCGAAACCCGCCATCGCGATGCGCTCCTGAATCAGCTCCGTCTCGACATCTACCGCGCCGCCACCGTGTTGCGCGATCATCTCGTCGAACCAGACGACGAGCGCGCCGCCAGCCACAAGGCGGAACTCGAAAGCGTCCGGACCCACGCCAGCGAGACCGTGATGGCCTATGCCGCCGCCGTTCCCGCCGATGAACGCGAAACCTTCCGCAAACTGCAGGACGATGTGGCGGCCTACTGGCAATCCCTCGATACGCCCCTGCGCTGGGACGCGACGGACCGCAGAAACCTCGGCGGCGATTATCTGAACCGCGTGGTTCTTCCCCGCCGCTCCGAAGCCGTCGATCTCATCCGCCAGATCACTGCCCTCAACGAACGCGATCTCGATGCCGGCGAAGAGCGCATTCGCGCCGTCGAATCCGGCTTGCGGCGGAGGGTGATCATCGTCTCTCTTGCCGGTATGCTGCTCGGTTCCATCCTCGTGGCGTTCAGTATTCGCCGCATGCAGCGTCTCGAGGCGGAAGCCGACCGCCGCTACGAGGAAGCCGAGGCCGCGCGCCGGGAACTCAGCCGCCTTTCGGGCCAGCTGGTGAAAGCGCAGGAAGACGAACGCCGGCGGCTGTCGCGGGAACTGCACGATGAAGTCGGCCAGGCCATGTCGGCCATCCTGATCGAACTGCGCCGGCTCGAGGCATCGGCGCCTTCCGATCCGCAGCGCCAGAAGCTCGCCGGCGTGCGCAGCATCGCCGAATCCACTGTCGGGCTGGTGCGCAACATGGCTCTGCTCCTGCGGCCTTCCATGCTGGACGATCTCGGTCTCGCCGCCGCCCTGCGCTGGCAGGCCAAAGAAGTTTCGCGCCGCACCGGCCTGAATGTGCAGGTGTCGGCCGATGAAATCGCCGAGGATCCGCCTGAGCCCGTGCGCACCTGCCTTTACCGCGTCGCGCAGGAGGCCCTGCACAACTGCGTGCGCCACGCGCGGGCGAGCCTGGTGCGCGTCGAGGTTCGCAATGAAGACGGCCGCCTGTGTCTTCTTGTACGCGACGACGGCATCGGTTTCAATCCCCGGGTGGAAAAGGGTCTCGGCCTGCTCGGCATGCAGGAGCGCGTGGAGTCGCTGGGCGGCACTCTGAGCGTGGAATCGCGCCCGGGAGCCGGCACCGCTCTTTCGGCCAGTTTTCAGCTCGCCGCGAGGGACCTGCGCGAGGAACTCCAGAGCGAGGAAGTGAAGGGCCTCGCATGATCCGCATCGTTCTCGCCGACGATCACGCCATCATCCGGCGCGGCCTGCGTCTCGTGCTGCAGGAACAGCCGGACTTCGAAGTGATCGGCGAAGCGGGCGACGGCAGAGAAGCCATCAATCTCGCCGAAACTCTCAACCCGGATGTTGTCGTACTCGACGTTTCCATGCGCGGCATGAACGGCATCGAGGCCGCGCGCCAGATCAGCGCGAAGCAGCCCCGCATCGGGCTCGTCGTCCTCAGCATGCATTCCGATGAAGCCTATGTGCTGCGCGCCCTCAAGGCCGGCGTCCGCGCCTATCTGCTCAAGGAATCGCCCGAATCGGATTTCATCAATGCGATTCACTGCGTGACCGAGGGCAAGGCCTTCTTCAGCCCCGCCGTGAGCCGCACGCTCGCCGAAGACTACGTCCGCCAGTCGCAGCAGAAGGATATCGAAGACAGCTACGATCTGCTCACCGTCCGCGAGCGCGAAATCCTGCAGCTCATCGCCGAAGGCAGAAGCAACAAGGACGTGGCCTCGACGCTGAATCTGAGCGTCTATACCGTTGAGACGCACCGCAGCAACGTCATGGCCAAGCTGAACCTGCACAGCATTCCGGAGCTCATCCTCTACGCCGTGTGCAAAGGCATCATCCGTTAGCCGCGTTCCAATCCGCCGAAGACGCCTGGCTGATCGCCATCAGCCGCGGCAGATGTTTCTCTTCCGAAGTGAAACGCAGGCGCAGGCGGTCGAGCAGCAGATAAATGACGGGTGTGGTGAACAGCGTGAGCATCTGGCTCACGATCAGCCCGCCGACGATGGCGATGCCCAGCGGCCGGCGGAGTTCGGCGCCGATGCCCCTTCCGAGCGCGAGAGGCATGCCGCCCAGCATGGCGCACATCGTGGTCATCAGAATTGGCCGGAAGCGCAGCAGACAGGCCTTGAAGATCGCGTCGCGCGGCGAAAGCCCTTCGTCGCGTTCCGCAGCCAGCGCGAAATCCACCATCATGATGGCGTTCTTCTTCACAATGCCGATGAGCAGGATGATGCCGATCAGCGCGATGATCGTGAACTCGGTCCGGAACAGAACCATTGCCATGAGAGCGCCGATGCCCGCCGAAGGCAGAGTCGAAATAATCGTGAGCGGATGAATCATGCTTTCATACAGCATGCCGAGCACGATGTAAACGGCCAGCAGCGCGGTGCCGATCAGAATCGGTTCGCTCGCGAGCGAATCCTGAAATACCTTCGCCGTTCCCGCGAAGCTGCCGGTGATCGTCGCAGGCAGCCCCATGGCAATTTCAGCTTTGTTGATGGCGAGGATCGCGTCATCGAGCGAAACGCCTTCGATCAGATTGAAGGAAATCGTGCTGGCCGGGAACTGTCCCTGGTGCGGCAGCGAGATCGGCGTGATGCCTTCGGAGAACTTCGTGAACGAAGAGAGCGGCACGCTGACGCCGCGCGGCGTCTGGATGTAGATCTTGTCGAGGAAGTCCGGCGCCTGCCACCACTGCTGCTGGAGCGCGAGCACGACGTGATACTGATTGATCGACTCATACATGGTCGAGACCTGGCGCTGCCCGAAGGCGTCGTACAAGGCGCTGTCCACCGCCTGCGCGGTCAGCCCCAGCCGCGCCGCCGTGTCCCGGTCGATCTTCACGTAGGACGAAAGCCCGGAATTCTGCTGGTCGGAGCTGACGTCCTGCAGCTCCTTGAGCGTCGACAGACGCGCCAGCACGCGCGGCCCCCAGTAAGCGAGCTGGTCGAGATCCGGCGTCTGCAGCGTGTACTGATACTGCGCGTTCGACTGCCGCCCGCCGATGCGGATGTCCTGGGAGTTCTGCAGGAACAGCTGCGCACCCGGCATGCTGTTGGTTTTCTGCCGGATGCGCGCAATCACCTGGTCGGTGCTGATCCTGCGTTCGCTCAGATCCTTGAGCTGTACGTTCATCTGGGCGTTATTGCCGCCCGGGCCGCCGCCGCTCGTCCCCGCCACCATATCGACCACCGCAACCGCCGGGTCCGACCGTACCTGCTCCTCGAACCATCTCGCCTTCTCGACCAGCGCCTGATAGGAGATGTGCTGCTGGCCCATGATGTTGCCCTGCATGCGGCCCGTGTCCTGCTGCGGGAAGAAGCCCTTGGGAATCTTGACGTAGAGATAAACGTTTACCCCGATCGTGATCAGCATCACGATCATGACGGGCAGCGCATGATCGAGCACCACTTCGAGCGCCGCGGCGTAAGTGTCGATGATCCAGTCGAAGATCTTCTCGCTCCAGTTGTAAAGGCTTCCGTGCTGGTGCACCACCTTGAGCAGGCGCGCGCACATCATCGGCGTCGTGGTCAGCGACAGCACCAATGACACCAAGATCGCGATCGACAGCACCATGGCGAATTCGCGGAAGAGGCGTCCGACGATGCCGCCCATGAGCAGGATCGGAATGAAGACGGCGATGAGCGAGA
>DASPQQ010000300.1:0-14890 GCA_035624885.1 Bryobacteraceae bacterium
CGGTCTCGGCGGCGGTCAGCTGGAACATGAAGTCGCCGGGGAAGCGCCCGGCATTGCGCCGGACCGCGAGATTGAGAGACTTTGTCGGCACTCCGTACAGAGCAGCAAGGTCCGAGTCGAGCATGATCTTGTGACCGCGAAGGATGCGGATCAGGGGCTCGACGGGCTGGGTGGGGACGAGGCTTTTGCCCGCCGAGCGGGGCCTTTTGGCCGGCCGGGCGGGTGCCGCGCGTCTGGCTTTGCGAGAGGCGGTCAAGCATCATGGTGGCGCGGAAGGGGAGATTGTCTCAGGAAATAATGCCGGGACGGGGTGAGTTTTGAGGTTTCAGATTGCAACCTCAAAGAAAAGGGCGCGGCCGAATCTCTCAGCCGCGCCCTTTCTGTTATTGCCGAACTGAACTACTGCTTCTGCTGCGCCAGCTTCTCGCGCTGTTCGCGCAGCACCGCCTTGCGGCTCAGCTTGATCTTGTTGCCTTCGAGCCCGAGGACCTTCACCAGAATCTGGTCGCCTTCCTTCAGCTCATCGCGAACTTCCTTGATGCGCTGCTCGGCGATTTCGCTGATGTGCAGCAGACCATCCGTGCCCGGGAAGATCTCGACGAACGCGCCGAAATCGACGAGGCGCACGACTTTGCCGAGATAGGTCTTGCCGACTTCGGCCGTCGCGGTGAGATCGCCGATGATCTGCAGCGCCTTGTTGGCCGCTGCCTGATCGTTCGACGCCACGTGAATCGTGCCGTCGTCTTCCACGTCGATCTTGACGCCGGTCTGCTCGATGATCCCGCGGATCACCTTGCCGCCTGGTCCGATCACGTCGCGGATCTTGTCCTGCGGGATCTTCGTCGTGTAGATGCGCGGAGCGTAGGGCGACATGTCGCCGCGGCTCTGCGCCAGCGTCGCCGCCATGCGGTCGAGGATGAACAGCCGGCCTTCCTTCGCCTGCGCCAGCGCCTCTTTCATCAGCGCCGTCGTGACGTTGGGAACCTTGATGTCCATCTGCAGCGCGGTAATGCCTTCGCGCGTGCCCGCTACCTTGAAGTCCATATCGCCGTAGTGGTCTTCGGCGCCCGCGATGTCGGTCAGGATGGCGTACTTGTCGCCTTCCTTCACCAGACCCATGGCGACGCCGCCCACCGGGGCCGAGACCGGCACACCGGCATCCATCAGGGCGAGGCTCGCGCCGCACACCGAAGCCATCGAGCTCGAACCGTTCGATTCGAGAATGTCGCTGACGACGCGAAGCGTGTAGGGGAATTTCGTCTCATCCGGCAGCACCGCGGTCACCGCACGTTCCGCCAGCGCGCCGTGGCCGATTTCGCGGCGGCCCGGTCCGCGCATGAAGCCCACTTCACCCACGCTGAACGGGGGGAAGTTGTAGTGCAGCATGAAGCGCTTGAAGGTTTCGCCCGGCTCGAGCATTTCGACGCGCTGTTCGTCGTCCTTGGTGCCGAGCGTGACGGTGACGAGCGCCTGCGTCTCGCCGCGCGTGAAGACCGCCGAACCGTGCGTGCGCGGCAGAACACCGGCTTCCGACCAGATGGGCCGGATTTCATTGAACGCGCGGCCATCGGGACGGCGCCGCTTGTCCAGCATTTCATCGCGGAAGATGCGTTCCTTGAGCCAGTGGAAGATCTTGTCGGCTTCCGGCTTGTCTTCTTCCGCCGCTTCTTCCACCACGCGATCATGCAGGGCATCCACGCGGGCGTAGCTTTCGAGCTTGGCGTACTTCCTGGTATCGAGCGCGTCAGTCAGTTCCACGCGGACTTTCGCGTCGATCGCCTTGAGCATCTCCTGATTGAGCGCGGGCGGCACGAATTCCTTCTTCGGCTTGCCGGCCAGCTTCACGAGCTCTTGCAGCGCGGCGATGATCTTCCTGCAGGATTCGTGGCCGTATTCGAGCGCGCCGAGGACTTCTTCTTCCGAAGCCTGCTGCGCCCCGGCTTCCACCATCACGATGCCGCTTTCGGTCGCCGCCACCATGATGTTCAGCTTCGAAGCGCGGCTTTCCGTGTAAGACGGATTGGCCACGTACTTGCCATCCACCATGCCGACGCGCACGCCGGTCACCAGATGGTCAAACGGAATTTCCGAAATCGCGAGCGCGGCGCCGGCGCCGACGATGCCGAGCACGCCGGGATCGAACTCCGGATCGGCCGAGAGCACCATGGCGATGATCTGGGTGTCGACGAGATATCCTTCCGGGAACAGCGGACGAATCGGCCGGTCGATCATGCGGCTCGTGAGCGTTTCCTTTTCGCTCATGCGCCCTTCGCGTTTGATGTAGCCGCCGGGAATCTTGCCGGCGGCGTAGGTATATTCGCGGTAATCGCAGGTGAGCGGGAAAAAGCTCTGGTTCGGTTTGGCCTTCGCGGCCGAGCAGACCGTCACCAGAACGACGGAGTCGCCCGAGCGCACCAGCACGGAGCCGTTGGCCTGTTTGGCGATCTTGCCGGTCTCGATGGTCAGTTTGCGTCCGTCGAGCTCTGTTTCAACTGTATGTTTGTTCATCGATTGCGTTCGTGTCAGGTTACGTTCCCTGGACATCCTTTTCTGCCGGCAAGCCGGCAAATCTTCGAGGGAACCGAAAAGGAGGGAGCGTGCCAGCGAATCCCGGTCGCGGGATGCACTGGCCGCCGAAGGCGGGTGTTGAAACCGTTAAACTGCCGCAACAACTAGTGGCGGATGGAAAGCTTCGCGAGAACGGCCTTGTACCGTTCCGGATAATTGACCTTCAGGTAGGTCAACAGCCGCCGGCGCCTGGCTACGAGACTTAACAGGCCCCGCCGCGAAGAGTGATCCTTCTTGTGAGTTTTGAAGTGAGCGTCTGCAGTCTGGGTCAGATGCACAATCCGATCCGTCAACAGCGCGATCTGCACTTCCGGCGAACCGGTGTCAGACTTGTGGGTCTGGTTCCGGGTGATAATCTGCCGTTTTTCTTCTGCCGCCAAAGCCATCCAGGTGTTGCTACTCCTATCTCTTCTATTCTCTCGATTTTGTATCAATGGTAGTGTAACACACTCCTGGCGGATGGGTTTCGAAAGCACCATTCGTGTGCAAAACTGGTTCTGTCCTTGCGATCCATCCTCAAAAAGGCCGCCAGAGCAGCGCTGCACGATCTGGGAGGCCTGGCTGCTCTCCGGGCTTTCCACCGCGGCGAGTTCGGCGTGCTCATGTTTCACTCCTTTACGGAAGCGGAGCGCGCCAATAATATGGATGCGGTCTGCCGGCATATCGCGCAGCACTTCGAGCCGGTTTCCCGGTCCACCATCGTTGACGCCATCGAACAGGGCAGAGAATTGCCCGATAATGCCATCGCCATCACCGTCGACGACGGCTATCGGAATTTCCTCTTCGACGGCCATCCGGTTTTCCGCAAGCACGGCATCCCGACCACGGTTTATCCGGTGGCCGCTTTTTCCGCCGGACGCATCTGGCTCTGGCCGGACCAGATCGAATTCGGCATCCGGCACACGGTGAAGCAATCGATCACGGCATTTATCCGGACGAGAAAGGGATTGAACGCAACCGAGTATTCCTTGGCGACGCCAGAGGAGCGCGCCGCGGCGATCGACTGCGTGCGCGAGGCCGGATACAGTTCCGCCGTCACCTGCTCCTGGGGTCTCAATCCGATCGGAGCCGAACCGCTCGAAATTCGCCGCATCCCGTTCGACAGCGCCATCGAATATCGCTACGGCGTCGAACTCCTCGCCGGTCTGCACATGTAGCATGCGCCTCTCGGAAGCTCTCAGAATCAACAGCGAACCGGCGGGTGAACGCGAGCGGCACGCGCATCTGCTGTGCGGCTTCACGCCGTTGCATCTGGAAACCTTCGCGAAGGCGTGTTTGCGCCTGCGTTTCCCGGGCGAAGCCATCCGGCTCCATACCGGCCTCTACGGCGATCTGGAAGGAAACATCCAGCGCGCCGCCGGGCAGGCTGGCGAAGGCGCAATCGTGGTCATCGAATGGAGCGATCTCGATCAGCGTCTCGGCCTGCGCGCCTCGGCCGGCTGGAGCTTCAGAATTCTCGAAGACATCCTGACGCAGGCCGCCGAGCGCTGTCTGCGCCTCGAAGCCCATCTGGCCGCGCTGGCGCGCGCCATGCCGGTTGCTCTGGTCGCGCCCACCCTGCCGCTGCCTCCCGTGACGCACCTGCCTCCGGCGCGTACCGGCGTTTTCGAACTGCGGCTCAGAGCCATCCTGCTCGATTTCCTGCGCCGCGTCTCGGAAGCCAGCGCCATTCGCCTCGTCAGCGCGCCCTCCGCCGGCCACGACGTGAAGATGGATCTCGAAACGGGCTTCCCCTACTCGCTCGCCCACGCCGATGAACTGGCGCAGTTGAGCGTCCGGTGCCTGTTCCCCGCGCCGCCCAAAAAAGGCATCATCACCGATCTCGACCAGACCCTGTGGAAAGGCATCCTCGGCGATCAGGGCGTCGATGGCATCTCCTGGTCGCTCGAAGACAGGTCGCAGGTTCACGCGCTCTACCAGCAGACGCTCGCTTCGCTCGCCGAATCCGGCGTGCTCGTCGCCATCGCCTCGAAGAACGATCCCGAACTCGTCGAGGCGGCCTTCAAACGCCCGGACATTCTTCTCAAAGAAGACCAGGTCTTTCCCTTCGAAGTGAGCTGGGGCGCGAAGTCCGAAGCCATCAGCCGCGTTCTCAAAGCCTGGAACATCGGCGCCGATGCCGTCGTTTTCATCGACGACAGCGCCATGGAACTCGGCGAAGTGCAGGAAAAATTCCCCGGCATCGAATGCCTGCGTTTCCCCGAACGCGACCCTGCCGAAGTGCTGGCGCTGCTCCGCCAGCTCCGTGAACGCTTCGGCAAGGACGACATTCAGGAAGAAGACCGGCTGCGTCTCAGGAGCCTGCGCGCCGCCGCGATCATCGAAGAAGAACGTCCCGCCGAGGTCTCGCTCGATTTCCTTTCGCGGCTCGAAGCGAAGATCACCATCGAAGCGGCCGGCCCGGAAAACACCCGCGCCTTCGAGCTGGTCAACAAAACCAATCAGTTCAATCTCAACGGCAAACGCTTCACGGAAGCGGAATGGAAAGCCCGGTTTGCGCGGCCGGGCAATTTCCTCCATGCCATCTCTTACGAAGACCGCTTCGGCCCGCTTGGCCGCATCGCCGTCATCGGCGGATACACGGAAGATGCCCGCTGCGTGGTCGATCTCTGGGTCATGAGCTGCCGGGCTTTTTCGCGCCACATCGAGTTCCAGACCCTGCGCCGCCTTTTCGACAGAACCGGCGCGGGCGAAATCGACTTCCAGTTCCGGCCCACGGAACGCAACAAGCCGACGCAGAGCTTTTTCGAAACCTTTCTCCCGGACCCGGCGAAGCAGAACGAAATCCGGCTCCCGCTGCGCACATTCGAAGAACGCTGCCCCCCGCTCTTTCACGAGGTGACCGAACGATGACCGAGGTCCGACAGAAGCTGGCCCACTGCTTCTCCATCGCCTTCCCGAAGATGGATCCGGGCGACTACGCGACCGCGAGCGCCGGGAACACCGCGGCGTGGGATTCCGTCGCCCAGGTGACGCTGCTCAGCCTGATCGGCGAAGAGTTCGGCGTCGATATCGACTTCGAGCAGTTCGAAGGCGCGACCTCGTTTGAAGCCATCGCCGAACGGCTCGAGCGGAGTTCCGCGAGTGCCTGAACCGTCGCTCCATCACGTCGGTTACGTGGTGGCGTCGATTGCGGAGAGCCGCGACCGCTGGGTCTCCGCGCTTTCCATCATCTCGGTTTCGGAGCTTTTTGAAGATCCCGTCCAGAAGGTGCGCGTGCAGTTCTTTGATTTCGCGCCGGGCGGCGGAACGACACTCGAACTGGTCGAGCCGTTGACGCCCGATGCTCCCGTCGCGGCTTTTCTCGAAAAAGGCGGCGGCCTGCACCATCTCTGTTTCGAGGTCGATCAACTCGACGCCCACATTCAGCAGATGAAGACCCGGCAGGCGCTGCTCATCCGCCAGCCGAAGCCCGCCGTGGCATTCGGCGGCCGCCGCATCGCGTGGATGATGACGCGCGAGAAACTGCTGGTCGAGTACCTCGAACGCGCTCAGGTCCAGTAAGCTTCGCTGCCGGTGTCGAGAAACGCGGCATCGTCGTCGCACAGCTGGAACTGAAAACCCGCGGGCGGAGCGAATTTCTTCTTCCGGTCAAGCAGGAAGACCGGCGCGCCGGGCGTAATGTGGAAGCCTGCTCTCCCGGCCGCTTCGCGCGTCATACTGTCGCTGCCGGCCGCGATGAGCTCGTTGCCGTCGGCAACCTGACGGGCCAGCGCAAACGCTTCGGTCCAGTTCTCAGTCGTTGACTCATCCAGCCACACGCCCGCCACGCGAGCCTGCCCGCGCACCACGCTGATGGCAAATCGCCCTTTGTCGAACCGATAAAACCGGAACTTCGCCGCCGGACAGCGCGACAGATATTCGAGAAACGGCTCCTCCGGCCGATACGCAGCCGCCTCGCCCTTCGCCTTCACTCCTGCGCGCGACCACAGCCAGTTCCGCACCAGACGCGGCGCGAGTTTCCAGCCGCGGTTCTGATGGGTCAGGATCTGGCGCAGCGGCCGGAGCGGCACCGCGCCATTCCACTGCCGGGTATATTCGGCGAATCCGAAAGCCGGCAGCACCTTGCGCGTCATCTCCGAGCCGCCGACCGAATACATGAAATCGCACATTGCCGCGAGCTTCTGCACGAGCGACAATCCCGCGCCCGGCGCCTCTTTCGCCGCGGCCCAGTCGATCATCTGAATCCCGCGAGCTTCGCCCACCATGCGCGGCCAGATTCCCGCATGCGCGGTGATCTTCCCTCCGGCTTCGAGAACATAACTGCGCGGCTCGGCCCAATCGCCGCGCGGCGCCCAGTACTTCCATGTCATCAGGGCCGGATCGAACGCGGGCGTATCCACCGAAATCCCGAAAGCCCGCGCCAGAAACTCGCGCAAGACCGGGAGATCGTCCGGAACCGTGAGCCGGAATACGGATTTCATGAGCCGTTGGCGAGCCAGGCCGCCAGCGCCGGATCGAGGAAATCCCGCACCAGAATCGAAACCCCGGCCAGTTCGTCATGCGTGGTCGAAAGCCCCACCACCGGCATCCCGGCGCGAAGCCCCGCTTCGACGCCCGTTGCCGAATCCTCGAACACCACGCATTCCTCCGCGGGAACTTCGAGCAGTTGCGCCACGCGCAGAAAAATATCCGGGAACGGCTTGCCGCGCGGCACTTCGCCGCCGCTCACCGCCACGCGAAAGAACGGACCGAGCCCCGCCTGCTCCAGCACAAACCGCACATTCTCCGCGTTGGCATTCGACGCCACGCCCATCGGCACATCCCGGTGGCGCGCGAGGAACTGGCGCAGCCCCGGCACCAGCGCCTCTGCCACGCGCGGACGCATCAGCTCGCGATAGAGCGCTTCTTTCCTGTCGCTGTGCTCATGCACCTCCGCATCCGTCAGATGATGGCCCAGAAAATCGCGAATGATCGCGTCATTGCGTTTGCCGTACATGTGCTGGTGCATGGCCTCGGTCGTTTCCACGCCATGCCGGAGGTTGTATTCGACCCACGCCTCGCGATGCACCGGATTGGAATCGATGATGACTCCGTCCATATCGAAGATGAAGGCGCGTTTACGCACTCAGTTCGCCTTCGAGCCAGTTCAGATAAGCCGGCGATCCCGCCAGCACCGGCAGCGCCAGCACCTCCGGCAGTTCATAGGAGTGCGCGCCTTCGAGCACCGTCCGGAGCCGTTCGAACAGATCGCGCGAGGTCTTGATCACCAGCAGAAACTCGTCCGCGCTCTCGATTGCGCCCTTCCATCGGTAAAAACTCCGCGCGCCGCCGATCACATTCACGCAGGCCGCGAGCCGTTCCTCCACCAGCCTGCGCGCGAGGCCCTCGGCCTCTTCCGAGGATCCGCACGTGCTCAACACCACAATTTTGTCCGTCATATCACGGCTTCCGTGAAAACATTTTCCGCAATTGGTGTTACCATTATGGCTTCTCCGCTTCCATGAAGATCTCGGTTGTCAGGGTCGCATACACCGCCATCGTTCTGGCGGGCATTGTTTACGCCTTCGCCGAACTTCGCGGACCCAATGGAATCCAGGGGATGCTGGAGAAGCGCCGTCAGGTGCACGAGCTCGAAGTCTCGAACGAGCAGATGCAGAAGGAAATCGAGCAGAAGCAGGAACGCATCCAGCGCCTTGAGAACGATCCCGCCGAGCAGGAAATGGAGATCCGCGAACGCCTCAAGCTCGCCGGCCCCAACGACAAGATCTTCATCATCGACGACAAACGCAAGTAAGCCTTTCGTTTCTTCGCCATTCACTTTTTCCTCGCGACCGTTCCCCGGCGGCGCGCTGGCACTTCAGCTCAAATCCGGGGGCGTGAGCCCATACCCTGAAGGGTCCGAGCTCGAAAATCGGCCGCCGAGTTAAAATAGCTCCGAACGACTCCGCCCCAAACGATGGTTCGCGACGGAATACTCTACGCACTCGGTTTCACAGCCGGCGGGGCGCTCGTTACCTGGCTCCTCGACCCCTGGAAGGCTATGCCTTTGTTCCTTCTTGCGGCCTTCTGCGCCTGGTTTTTTCGCGATCCCGAACGGCTCATCCCCGCCGGACCTGTCGCCGTCTCGCCGGCCGATGGCCGCGTCGTCTCGGTCGTGGCCGAAGGCAAGGATGTCACCCGCGTCAGCATCTTTCTCAATGTGTTCGACGTTCACGTGAACCGGTCGCCCATCTCCGGCGTCATCACCAACGTGACCTACAAGCCGGGCAAGTTCCTCGTCGCCAGCCGCGAGATCGCATCCGCCGAGAATGAGCAGAACATCCTGACCATCCGCGCGAGCGATGGCACCACGGTGGTCTGCAAACAGATCGCCGGCCTCATCGCCCGCCGCATTGTCTGCCCGAAGAAGGAAGGCGATTTCGTGCAGGTCGGCGAGCGCATCGGGATGATCAAATTCGGCTCCCGGGTGGATGTCCTGTTCGGCCCCGAATGGCGCATCGAAGTCACCCCGGGAACCCATGTTTCGGCCGGTTCCAGCATCCTCGCGCGCCGCGCCGGAGACATCGAACTGCCGATTCGCGTTGCCGTTCCGCTGAAGGAGCCCGCGCTGTGCCAGACCTGACGCCAGATCTTACAGAAGAAGTTCCGAAGAAGCGGCCGCCGCGCGCTGCCTACGCTCTGCCGACCCTCTTCACCGCGGGCAACATTTTTCTCGGTTTCCTGTCCATCATCCGTTCGATTCACGGCACGCTCAGTTTCGCCTCGAATCCCGATTACGCCGCCCAGAGTTTCGAGGTCGCTGCCATGGCGATCGGCTGGGCCGTCCTGCTCGACGGTCTGGATGGCCGCATCGCCCGCATGACCAACACGACGAGCGACTTCGGCCGCGAACTCGATTCCCTCGCCGACGTCATCAGCTTCGGCATCGCGCCTGCCATCCTCGCTTACACCTGGGGCGTGCAGTTTGTCGGCGGCGTTGAGTTTGCGGTTGGCCCGCTGCTTTCCGTCTCGATCGATCAGCTCCAGCGCGCCGGCAAGTTCGTGGCGTTTCTCTTCCTCGTCTGCGGGGCCGCGCGTCTGGCCCGCTTCAACGTGCAGAAAAATCCGCAGCCACGCAATCCCGGCCGGCCGAACCGCAAATACTTCGTCGGCCTGCCCATCCCTGCCGCCGCCGCTCTCGTGGCCGCGGTCATCTACGCGCTTGGCAGCCATCCCATTACCGAATTCCTGCCCGCCATCGTCTGGATGCTGCTCCTCGCCATGCTCTCTTTTCTGATGATCAGCACGTGGCGCTACTGGAGCGCCAAGGAACTCAATCTGCTCCGCCCGCGCTCGCCCATTCTGCTCGTCGGCATGGGCATCGTCCTGTTCGCCGTTCTGAACTGGTCGAAGCCGGTGCTCCTCATCATCACCGCCAGCTACGCCGCCAGCGGCGTGCTCGTGCGGATCGGCGGACTCATCCGCCGTTACACGCGCCCGGCGCCGCATCCGCCGAGGCCGCAGGAGAGCCAGGTTGGCTGAAGTCATCGCGCTGATCGGCGGCGATACCCTTCTCGGCCGCGAGTTCCGTGAGGTCGCCGGCGAAACCTCTCTCGGTACGCACCTGCGCCTCGTCGCAGGCGATGAGGAAGAAGTCGGCCGTCTCACCGAAATCGGCGGCGAACCGGCTTTTCTTTCAAAGCTCGATCCTCACGAACTCCACGATGCCGCCGTGATTGTCCTCGCCGGCTCGGCTGAATCCTCGAAAGACGCTCTCGAAGCCAGTCCCTCGGGCCTCGTCATCGACCTGACTTATGTCACCGAAGACGAACCCGCGGCGCGCGTGCGCGCTCCGCAGATCGAGGGCCCGGATTACCGGCGCGATCACTCCGGCCCGCAGGTCGTCGCCCATCCCGCCGCCATCGCCATTGCCGCGGTGCTCAAGCGCATGAGCGCCACCGGCGTGATCGCGCGCGCCGTGGTCGAGATCTTTGAACCCGCCAGCGAACGCGGCCGCCACGGCATCGAGGAGCTGCAGCAGCAGACCATCAACCTGCTTTCCTTCCAGCCTCTGCCCAAAAAAGTCTTCGACGCGCAACTCGGTTTTTCGCTCCTCGCCCAGCTCGGTCCGGACGCGCCCGTCACCCTGCAGGACGTCGAAGAGCGCATCGAGCGCCATCTCGCCACTCTGCTCGAGCGCGTCGAAGGCGTCCGGATGCCCTCGATCCGCCTCATCCAGGCGCCGGTCTTTCACGGCTACTCGTTTTCCTTCTGGGTGCAGTTTGAAGACGAGCCGCGCCTTGCCGATCTCGAAGAGGCCCTCAATCAGGAACCGCTCGAATTTCATCTGGCCGATGTCGAAGCGCCCAACAACGTCGGCGTCGCCGGCCAGAGCGGCATCTCTCTCGGCGCCCTCAGCGCGGACCGCAACTGCACGACCGCCATCTGGCTCTGGGCAGCCGCCGACAATCTCCGGCTTTCCGCCGAAAACGCCGTCCGCATCGCGGCTGAAGTGATATGAACACGCGTCTCGTTCTTCTGCTCGCCGCCGTCATTTCCGCCGGCTGCGGCTACCACGTCGCCGGCACAACCAATCTTCTTCCGGCCGAGATCCACACCATCGCGGTCGTGCCCTGGACCAACATCGGCGTTCAGTACAGGCTGCCCAATCTTCTCGCTGCCGCCATCAGCCGGGAAATGATCAGCCGCACCCGCTACGCCATCGTGGCCGATCCGTCGAAAGCCGATGCCGTGCTGAGCGGCGCCGTCGCCAACATGTTCTCGAGCGCCACGGTGGGCGATCCCACCACCGGCCGCACCACCGGCGGACAGGTCATCGTGCACCTGCAGGTGAAGCTCGTGGATAAAGCCGGCAAGGTGCTCTTCAATCAGCCCAATCTCGAATTCCGCGAACGCTACGAGCTGAGCATCAACCCCAGCCAGTATTTCGATGAAAGCCAGCCCGCGCTCCAGCGCCTGAGCCGCGATGTCGCCAAAACCGTGGTGAGCGCCGTTCTCGAAAACTTCTGATGACGCCCGCGCAGTTTCTCTCCCGCGTCAAACGCCGCGACATTCCGCCGGTGACCTTCTTCCTCGGCCAGGAAAGCTACAACCGCAGGCTCTGCCGCGAAGCGCTCGTCTCCAGCCTGAAGCTCGAGCCCGAACAGCACGACGCTGCGGAAACTTCTCTCGCGGCCATCATCGACGACGCCCGCGCCATGTCGCTCTTTGCTGCGGAACGGCTGATCTTCGTCATCGGCACCGAAGCCTTCATGCCACGCTCCTCACGCGCCGCCGCGGCCGAAGAAGAGGATGAAGAAACCGGCGTCAGCTCCGACACGGCAACTCTCGATTCCTACCTTAAAGACCCCACTCCAGGAGTCACGCTGGTTTTCGAAGCCACCCGCTGGGATTTCGAAGGCGACGACAAAGCCAAAAGCGACCGCGCCCGCAAATTCTTCAGTGCCATCACGGACGTGGTCGAGTTCCGCAGATTCGATCTCGCCGAAGCCCGCGCCGAACTCGGCCGCATCGCCCGCGCGGCCAATCTGCAGATCGAACCCGCCGCGGCTGAACAGCTCGTCGAAGCCCTCGCTGCGGACGTGGGCCGCATCGCCGTCGAAGTCGAAAAGCTCGCGCTCTACGGCAAACCAATCACCGCCGCGGACCTTCCCGTCCTCGTCCCCGATGCCCGCCAGAGCACCATCTTCAACCTGGTCAACGCGCTCGGCCGGCGCGACCGCGCGAAGTCTCTCGAGACGCTCGACGCTCTCGTGCGTGAAGGCGAATATCTGCCGCTCGCCCTCACCTTCCTCGCCACGCAGTTCCGCATGGCGCTGGTCGCCCGCGAAGCCAATCTGCGCGGCGCCGCTCAGGTGCAAAGCCACTTCCAGCGCGCCGGCGTGCCGATGTGGGGATCGCGGGCCGAGCAGGTCGCCCAGACCGCCGCGAAGTTCTCCACCGATCAGCTTCGCCGCGGCCTGACCCTCATCTTCGAAGCCGACCGCGATCTCCGCAGCGCCCGCCCGGATGACCGCACCGTGATCGAGAACTTCGTCGTCCGTCTCTGCGCCTGACGACACACCCGGCCCGAACTGTTTCAAAACGAACAAACCCAAGGCAGGCAGAATTCAAATCGCTGTTATCCTCGGCTTTACGGTTGATTGATATCGCCGAATTCGGCCGATATTGCGCGGAGCCGGCCGTCGATTCCGTATGATCGAGTTCTCGCAGGGAAGAAACAGATCGCCGCTGTTTCGCTACCTGCTGCCCATCCTGAGCGTGGCTGCCGCGGCGTTTCTCCACCGGATTCTGCTGCGTTTTGTCCCCGGCCTCCATTTCCCCTATTCGTTTCTCTACGTGATTTCCGCCGGTATTTCCGCCTGGTATGGCGGTTATATTCCCGGTCTGCTCGCCTGTCTTATTCCCATCGTGATTCTGCCGCTCGCCCTGCGGCCGTTTTATCCCACGCAGCCCATCAACGTGACGGGTCTCATCCAGCTCGTCATCAAATCCCTGCGCGACACCCTCGAATTCGACGGCCATCACGTTGTCGCGGCGCATGGCGGCAGGGAGGGCATCGCCGCCTTCAAAGCTTCCGAGCAGAGCGCCGAACGCTTCTCCGTGATCATCACCGATCTCGGCATGCCGGATGTCGATGGCCGCAAAGTCGCAAGCGCGGTCAAGAACGCGTCGCCTTCCACGCCCGTCATCCTTCTCACCGGCTGGGGCCAGCGTCTCGCCGCCGAAGAAGGCCTGCCCGAAAACGTCGACTTCGTCCTCAACAAACCACCCAGGCTCCGCGACCTTCGCGCCGCCCTCGCCGGACTCTCCCGCAACACTTAACAGTGTTCCGCGCGCATGCGATAAAATCGCCTCTGCATGCGAATCCGTAAAGCATCAGCCCTTCTTTCCTTTGCCCTGTTCACCGCCGCGCTCGCTCACGCCCAGAGCCTCCCGGCCGCGGCCAGTCCCGCTCAGGCCGGCTTCTCCGCCGAACGCCTCGCGCGCATCAAACAGCTTCTTCTCGACGACGAAGCGAAGAACGCCATGCCCGGCGCTTCCATCCTGATCGTGCGCCACGGCAAAGTCGCTTACTTCGAAACCACCGGCGTGCTCGATTCGAAAACCAAAGCGCCGATGACCAGAGACGCCATCTTCCGCATCTATTCGATGTCGAAGCCGATCACCACGGTCTCGGCCATGATGCTCTTTGAGGAAGGCAAGCTGGCGCTCAACGATCCGCTGGCCAAATATCTCCCGCAGTTTGCCCGCATGAAAGTCGGCGTCGAGAAGCCCGACCCCGCGACCGGCAAGTCCACCCTCGAACTCGTCAACGCCGTCCGCCCCATCACCATCGAAGATCTGATGCGCCATACCTCCGGCATCACCTACGGCTTCTTCGGCAACACCCTCAACAAGCGCGCCTACAACGAAGCCGGCGTCATGAAGGGCGATTACACCAATGCCGAATTCGCCGACCGCATCGCCAAACTCCCTCTTTCCTACCAGCCCGGCACCACCTGGGACTACAGCCACTCGACCGATATCCTCGGCCGCGTCATCGAAGTCGTCTCCGGCAAGTCGCTTTATCAGTTCGAGAAGGAACGCCTCCTCGACCCGCTCGGCATGAAAGATACCGCGTTTTACGTCACCGATCCCGCCAAACAGCCGCGCATCGCCGAACCCTTCGATAACGACCGCGTTCTCGGCATCGACCTCACCGTGAACGATCCGCGCGTCGGGCAGAAGTGGGAGTCCGGTGGCGGCGGCATGGTGAGCACCGCGACCGACTACTCACGCTTCCTGCAGATGATGCTCAACGGCGGCGTATTCGAAGGCAAGCGCTATCTCGGCTCCCGCACGGTCGCCCTCATGACCTCCGACCATACCGGCGAAGGAATCACGCCTGGCCCCTTCTATCTGCCCGGCGAAGGCTACGGGTTCGGTCTCGGCTTCGCCGTGCGCCGCCAGGCGGGCGCCGATAAAGCCGGCTCCGCCGGCGACTACGAATGGAACGGCGTGGGCGGCACGCACTTCTGGGTCGACCCCAAAGAAGATATGATCGTGCTCTTCCTGATGCAGTCGCCGCGCCAGCGCATGCACTACATGACCGTGGTCCGCGACATGGTCTACGCGGCGATCGAAAAATAGTCCTGGGAATGTACCTGCGGCCTTCAGCCGCGGCTGCCCGGTTGCAAACGTCCGGCCGCGCCTGAAGAGACTGTGTGAGAACTGCGGTTCACGGGTATCCGGCTGCGAGCGTGGTCCGGAATTTTGGTACAGACAACCTTTTTCGTGCCGTCCTGGCTCTCACGCAGAAGTTTTGTAACGCGAAAAAGGAGTCTGTCCCGGTTTTCCTCAGCGGCTCCTGAAGGAGCAAAGGCCCTGAGCCCAGTTC